>JAHFOH010000207.1 GCA_023266955.1 Nitrososphaerota archaeon | reverse complement strand
AAGCCCTCTTTGAGTCTAGGAGTGGGTGTTAGGACGATTTTCCCCATCGACAATGCATGATGCCTTACCATTCTCTGAGGCGCGTCGGGATTGATCTTCACAACACGAGCATGCTGAAACTCGGGAAGAGTAGTCAGCTTAGACGCCGCGACTTCGGCTCCGACAAAATTAGGGATCCTTCCAAATACCGGTCGTGGAAACCGAGCTACTTCGGTTTCTTCCATCTGTTTCCAAATACGGCTTCTGATTTCAGCCTTTAGTTTCTTGATACTCTCCGGTGATTCCGAAGGATTCACAGCTAATGAGGCCCTAGCTACTTGCCAGAGGAAACTTTGACCTTCTCGATAACGATTGACGGACTTTGGCTTCGTCTCATAACCCTAGTGTCAGAGCCTACGAGGGTTACGTTCTTGAGTAAATCTAGCATATTGGTCCCAATCAAAGTGTCCTTTAACGGATAAACAAGTTCACCATTTTGGATTTTGAATCCGGCCAGCACCAGTGCAGAAAGATCTCCTGAAGCTTCGTTTGGTCTGTCACCAGTCAAAATTAGATAAACCCCTTTCTGCACATCCTTGACGAAATCTTCAGCGGATCCTTTTCCAGGCTTTAGAATCAGGTTAGTAGGAGCAATCGATACGCCATCCCGGTAGGTGAATCGGTAGGCATTTCCAGTATTCGCCTCTCTCGCCTTAGCTGCAGAGTACGAGTTATGCAACCATGACTCCAAGACGCCTGAGTTGATGACATTTACCCTCCGAGTCGATGTTCCCTCATGATCAAAGTTCCTGCTACTCGATCTTCCAGGGACGAAAGGATCATCATGAATGGTTAACAGATCTGAGCCCACCTTCTGCCCTTTCTTTCCGAAGAAGTAGCTCCTTTTGTTAACCACGTTCTCACCGTTAACTGCATCTGCGATGCTTGCCAAGATGGTGTTTGCAGCTAAAGGATCCAAAACAAGAGGCATTTCCGCTGTTTCCATTTTCTGAGCGCCGAGAAGTTTGACTGCTTGCTGAGCCGAATTTTTGCCCAACCTTTCAAAGTCTATCTCATCGATGTTGTGGGAATCGAAGTACTCTAATCCGGTGGCCTGATCATCATCATGCTTAGCCACGGTTTCCAGCGTTGCAGACGCGTAAGTTACTTTTCTGGTGAAGTCGACGCCAAGCGTGTTCAAGACTCTTTCAATACAAACCTCAGCCTCCATTGCTCCCGAAACAGAGTAGACCTTCTTGCTAAACGACTGCGCTATTTCTGCACTCTCTAGAAATTTCTTAGCTACCTCTTGAACATTAGCTTCAGCGGTTGTTGTAGAATAGTTTCTCAATGAGTTGCCTTTAGGTTTGGATGGTGTAGGAAGGGAAGTGAACTCCGGGTCAGGTACGGCCGATGAAGCTAATTTGGCTGCTACAGAAGCAGCACGGAGTAGACCTTCCTGAGAGAGATCCGTGGTATAGGCCGTTCCAAGAGATTTGGCCTTGAAACATCGAATAGAGGCACCGGAGTCTTCGATTGTCGAGCTTGACTTTACAAGTCCTTTATCCAACCTTACAATAAGGCTTTTTTCCTTTTGAATGTAGAGCTCCACTTGATCAGCCAGTTCACCTGCTTTCCGTAACAGGGAATCATAACTCAATTAGGCCAACCCGCCAACAACAACGCCCCTGACTCGAATGTCAGGACCGCCGGATCCGTCTGGAACCCACTGTCCTTCTTTGCCGCAGCTGCCTGGAGCAATGTCGAAGTTTTTGCCTATTCCGTCAACCTTCTTCAGGGCCTCCAGACTCACGCCTGAAAGTGAAACGTCTCGAATGTAGCCTCCTAATTCACCATTCTTTATCATTCGTCCATATTGTGCTTTGAACATGAATTTCCCACTTCCCGGATCAACGTAGCCGTATTGAAATCCATAGAATTTCACACCCTCGTCTATTCCCTCAAGGAGCTCCTCCTCGCTCATATCGCCGGGGGCGATGAATGTGTTTGACATTCTGCAAATAGGAGGTCTGAGAAAATCCATTGCTCTAGCCGCCCCATTCGGTTTCATGCCAAGACGCGAGGCTGTCTCCAAACTGTGCAGGTATTCGGTGAGAACCCCGTTCTTGACTATCTCTCTTCTATGAGCTTTGGTGCCTTCCTGATCATAGGCGAATGTTCCCCTGTAGGAACCCATGGTAGGATCATCAACGAGTGTCACGATATCTGACCCTAACTTTTGCCCGATTCGCCCCTCCAAGATTGATGCCTTTCCAAGCACTCCATCAGCTTCCGATGCGTGCCCGAATGCTTCATGGGCGAAAACGCCGGTCATGTCCGGATCCAAAATCACGTCAATCTTTCCCCCCTTTGCTGGCGGTGCTGAGGCGACTTTTAGAGCGAGCTTAGCTGCTTGCTCCCCCAAATTCTGGGCAGCCTCAGATTGAAAGACCTCGAATCCTCCTCTGACGCCGATTGATTTGTAGACTCTCTGGATTACGTCGCGTTCTTTCGCGTAGACGATGCACGTAATCCTAGGGTAGGGATTTGTGAACTGGACAAAAGTTCCAAATGAGTTTGCGACAACCCATTCATCCAAGCTCTCAGAATAGACGGTTCGAGTGCTGACAACTTTAGGATCCAGATGAGCCTGTTTGTCTATACTGGATGCATACTTCATCTTCTCTTCGATGCTAACATCTGCAAATGGAATCTTGACGTTAAGCTTGAGTCTGTCTCGATACGACTTCGCTGCGATTTTGAAGGCTTTCTCTGCTTTCCTTGATGCAATGGCAGCTAGTTTAGAGGCTTTCCGTGAAGTCTCAAGAACGTCAGCTTTCTTTAGACTGCCGGAGGATGCGAAGCCCCATCCTCCCTTCACCTTCGCTCTTATGCCTACACCCTCCATAA
>JAHFOH010000050.1 GCA_023266955.1 Nitrososphaerota archaeon | reverse complement strand
CTTTTGAAAAAATCCTGGGGCCTTGGCGTGACTGGGAGGCTCCTAAACAGAAGCCCGAGGCTATTGAAACCTCACCTCAGTTGGTCGAGTATGAAGAAGATTAGTGCAAAATGCGTTGCTTCACTCAGTACTTCTGGCTACTTAGTGTGTGCCTATCTGACCCTTCGTTTTGACCGATCTCTCCACCCATCGAAATACTTGCAAGCCAACCAAAAGCATCATCACGCTTAAACCTGCGACAAACAGCAACTCTATGCTCCAATTTATTAAAGTAGGAGACTCGACTGCCGCGAACTTGATCATATCCGCATAGTAGGTAAAGGGGATAGCTAATGAAATAAGAACGAACGGAAACGGCAGTAATGCAACAGGGAAGAAGGCGCCACCAAATATGATAAGCATAAACTGGAAGAAATTGGCGATTGTGTTGAAGGCCTTCAATTTGAAAGCAATGGCGGCGAAGATCAATCCAAATCCTAGAATCGCCAGTTCGAATAGCCCTATCGAAATGAGTAGGAGAATTGGGTTAGCAACTCTAATGGAGAGTCCTCCAACTAGCAAAATGATTAAGCCCGTATAGCTCACAACGATGGAATCTGTCAGCAGGGTTCTAGCCCATTTACCAACTATAAGCGTCAACCTGCTTATTGGAGCCATGAAGAGCTGCTCCATTGTTCCCTCCAGCTGCTCGTTTCGAACCGAATTTCCTATACCCCAGATGCTGGTGCTAAAGAGAATGACGAAGACGAAGCCCCAGTAGAAGTAGCTGATGATATTTGACGAAGGACTTGGCGTAGCTGTTGAGCCGATTGGAGCGAAGAGAAACATAGCGAGAGCGAAGAACAAGAACCAGAGCGGTGTGGTGATGAATTCACTCGCTATCCACGAGGGATATCTTATGTAAGTCCTAAAGTCCTTTATGAAGGAGGCTTTGAATTCCCCTAAGATTTTCGAAAATCTCTCAGAACTTGGATAGATCGCCCGTCACCTTTGCCCGATTCTCAAACCTCTTGAAGAAGTAGTACCCAAGAGCAGGATACACTAAAGCCATGACACCAAGAAGGATGAAATGACCGTAGAGGTCCACTAAGCTCTTGTTGAAGAGAATAATGAGGCGCATATCTTCTATTAGGTAAGTTTGAGGAATGATTCTTGACACTATCTGCAGCCAGCTGGGAAGCACACTGACCGGATAGTAAGTTCCAGCCAGAACGGCGAAGATCATATTGACAATCTGAGTGAAAGCATAGGGCTCCTTGAAGCGTATAACGAAGCCTGAGAAAATAAATGCTATTCCAAACATTGGTGTTAGACCCAGAATCAGGGTTAGCATAGCGAGGAAAAGGCTGAGAAGCGATCCAGGTTGCAAAACTAATACGGTCGCGAAAACTACGCCAATGAAAATCAGTGCTGAAATGACGATATGAGCTAGAGCCACGCCAACAAGTAGGAGGAACCTGTTAATTGGAGCCAGAAAATTCTGTTCAAGTGTACCCTTAATCTGTTCATTCCTAAGAGCAGATCCAAGATCCTCAATAACAACCCAAGTCATAATCCAAATCGCCGAACCGAGGATCTGGTATACGAAGAAATTCTGCGTTCCCGTTCTCTGGAAAAAGTATTGAGCAGCGTTAGAACCTCCTACGAACGTCCCCATGGCTGACAACATGAAGGTGAATAGAAATGGTATGGCGAACAGGAATGCTAGGTTTCCAGGGTAGCGAGTATAGTGCTTCAGCTCCTTCATGAATATCGCTGAAAGGGCTTTAGTTGTCCCTGCTATGTCAGTCACGCAAGCCCCTCCCCGTCAATTCAATGAAGACATCCTCTAACGTGGGCTCTATGAAAGTCACTTTTGTCACACCTATGTCTCTCCTCACCAGAGCGTCCAATATCCCTGGAAGAACCTCCTTACCTTTCTCTGCATGGATCTTAATGACACCACTATGAGCGGCAGAGTCATTAAAGAGAGCCACAGCGTCATAGATATCCGTGAAAGTCTTCAACCTCTCAACTATCTCCGGTTGAAGATTTCTTGCCTCAATCTCTATGATGTCGCTGGACTTTACTGATTGCTTGAGGGCGCTTGGAGCGGCCATGGCAATTATCTTACCGTGATCGATGATTGCGACCCTGTCACTGAGCAAATCAGCTTCCTCCATATAGTGGGTCGTAAGAAGAATTGCATGACCCTTCTTCCTAAGATCCAGAATCATTTCCCTAATCAGCCTCGAAGATTGGGGGTCAAGGCCCAAAGTAGGCTCGTCGAAGAGCAGTACGGGTGCATCGTGAAGCAAAGCTTTGGCGAATGAAAGCCTAATCCTCATGCCTGTCGAATAATTCTCAACGTACGTGTCAGCCCTGTCCTTCAGACCCACCAAATCAAGCAGATACTCAATCCTCTTAGCAGATTCCTCTCTATTCATATGGTAGAGGGCTGCAAAGTATTCGAGGTTTTCCTTTCCCGTAAGCTTCCAATACAGTGTCCTTTCTCCTGTAAGCATTACCCCCAGATTCTCTCTAACTTTCCCCGGCGCCTTCATTATGCTGAAGCCATTGACGTAAGCATCTCCCGAAGAGGGTTGAACAAGCGTACAAAGCATCTTGATCATCGTGGTTTTGCCTGCACCGTTAGGACCTAGTAGGCCAAGAATCTCGCCTTTCGAAATGGTAAAGCTGACGCCGTCTAAAGCCGTTACTTTCTTCGCCACTCTGTTGAAGAGGCGACCCTCCTTAGTCTCGAAGGTCTTGGATAGAGCCTGCACTTCAACGAGCGGCAATAAACTGCCTTCTAGCCCTCACGCGATTTCTGCGGATATTTAACAGTCTCCGAACACTTAATCCAGCGTAACCATAAATATACTCTGAAGATGCCTTCCGGACGTGCAAACTTCGCTTGTAAAGGAGCATCGTGCAGCAGCTGTTGAGATAGTTCACTTTGCTGATCCTTGGTGCTGGTGGAGCTGGGGGCTAGAATCTGTCCTCCAACGCTTGAAAGAAGTGTACGGCGACCAGATCAAAGTGACCTACAGAATTGCCGGATTCGCCCAACATATCCATGAGTGGAGGCATGACTACGATGTTGTCGACGACGAAGCATTGTTGGCATGGGTCAATAACAGTGTCTCACTCACAAAGATGCCGGTTGATCCTGAATATATTTTGAAGACGAAGGTGGAAAGCACTTGGCCTGCATGCCTCGCAGTCAAGGCAGCAGAGCTGCAGGGGGAAGAGCTTTCTGATCGCTTCTTACGCAGGTTGATGGAAACTATTCAAGTAGAGGCCAAGAACGGCTGCAAGGAAGAAGTATACCTTCCTATTGCAGAAGAAGTTGGCCTTAATATTTCTCAGCTGAAGAAGGATGCGAAATCGAAGAGGGTCATGGAGTTGTTTGAGGAGGATATGAAGGCCATGAGCGTCAACTTCCTAACACTCGTCTTAGTCAGTAAGCGGAATGATAGGAAGAAGGCGGTTGGAGAAGTATTCACCTCAGATCCGTATGAGAGGACTGTAGATGAACTCTCAGGAGGTGCTTTGAGGAAGAAGACACCAACAGACATACTTGAATTCTTCGAACGTCACCGAGAAAACATCGTACCCACAAAGGAGATAGCCGAGGTATTCGGCATTTCAGAGAAAGATGCGGCGAAACGCCTAGACATCCTTGCCAAAGGAAACCTGCTTGGAAGACGGACATTCGGATTCGGCGCTGTCTACTGGACAGCCGCTGATGGTCATGAGAGGACAGATAAGCTAACAATGGAGCAGTTGAATGCTTCACATGTAACAAGTTCCGTAAAAATTAGCTCCCAAACCGAGCTGCACGCAGTGATCACCAACGCAGTCAAAGGATTATACACAGAGGTAGCTGTAAATCCAAACAAGACTTACCACTTCCCCTTAGGAAGGAAGGCGGCGCTCTTCGTCGGCTATGCCAAGAAAGAAATCAATCAGATTCCGGAAACAGCCGTAGAATCGTTTGCAGGAGTTGGATACCCTCATGCAAGCAACGCCATCAAACCTGGCGATACAGTTCTAGACATCGGCTCAGGCTCCGGCACTGACGTGTTGATCGCTTCACTCCGTACCGGACCGAAGGGTAAAGTGATCGGTTTAGATTTCACTGACGCCATGATTGAAAAGGCCCGCTCCAACATCGCTAAGATGGGAGCGAAAAACGTCAAGATCGTCAAGGGTGAGGCTACTAACGTACCGTTGGAGGATGAGAGTGTCGATGTGGTCACTAGTAACGGCGTTCTGAACCTTGTGCCTGACAAGAAGAAGGCCTTCCGAGAGATCTATCGAGTGCTTAAGCGAGGTGGAAGGATCCAGATAGCAGACGTAGTGGTCGAGAAGGATGTTCAGAAGGCGTGTGGTCTAATTCCCCAGTTATGGGCGGATTGCATAGGTGGAGCCGCTGTCGAAGGGGAATATTTGCAGCTCTTCAAGGAGACCGGGTTTAGAGATGTACGAGAAATGAACAGGTTAGATTATTTCGCGGAGAGCCCCTCAGATAACACCAAACGTTTGACGAAAACATTTGGAGCTCAAACTATTGTTATAACAGCTACGAAACCTAGCTGATTTTTGATAATCCAAGAATTTTCACTTTTTCCTAAAATATTCTTTTATAGGTTTCCAATAGAAGTCAATCCATCCCTGCCTATAATCTTCGGCTTGCCCCAGCGGAACCTTTGAATGTACCATAGTTAACTCCGTGCCACCCTTTTTTGGCTTAAAAGAAAATTCCACCCTTGAAGGAGGATAACTAGTGGGCCATTCAGTGGTTACCCATTCTAGAACAATTCTTTTCCCCTTCTCCAACTTCAGATACCTTCCTGAGGAGTATCCATCCCAAGCTGTGAAACTCCCTCCAACTCTAGGGTCAGATGTCGCCTTTGAACCCGTAAACGCTGAATGCTTCTTCGCATTCATGAAAGCGTCATAAACTTCTTCGTGTTTTGCAGGAATGAATTCAGTCTGCTTGATAGTTCGCAAAAGAAGCTTGGTCACAGCAAGATACTACCTCGTTTTGTTGCCTAATGAAGCTTCTGTCTTAGAGTTGAAGAGAGTAATGCTCGGGGCCACGTTCAGACCCCGTTTTATTGTCCCTTGAGATACTCCTGATGACCCACTGCGTATGCCTCTCGAACTGGTGTCGCTTGCTCCGGATCAACCTCCCCTAGCTTGCTTGAACGAAAGTGCTGCAGAGGATAATCGCCTTAGCAGAGGAAGGAGATGTAGCGGTGCTTTGTGCAGATACCCTTGAAGGACTTGCACTTGAGCTTGACCCAAGCACTAAACAAGTGAGGAAAGTCGAAGCCTTCATCGCTTTCTGGCAAGCTAGGGGAAATGCTATTCAACTGCACGTGCCGCATGGTAACTTCTTTTCGCAAAAGAAATTATCCGATCTAAGCCCCCAGCATTCTTAACCGACTAGGACTCTACATGCTGGGCGGAAAGATTCTGGGCTTCCCCTATGCGCCAAAGGAAGTCTAACGAAATTCCGGGGGGGAGGAATAATGCTTATGGGTCTAGTCCCTGTTGAAGCAGGTGCGGTCGCCGACCACCGCACTTTAGGTTAAATCGCCAACTCGTAACGGCTACTCCCAGGCTTGTCGTCCGGATAGATCGGAAGTGACCATCCGGTTCTCGTGCTTCCTTTAGCCTACGGTGTTACTACTATCTCACCTTTCATGAAAGGGTGAAGCGAGCAGTAGTACTGGTATGTTCCCGGCGTGGTGAAGGTCACAGTGAAGTTGGATAAGTATGGAAGGCTTCCTGAATCGAATGCCTTCGCGCCGCTGGGGACGGAGGTCGAGGTGACCGTGTGAGTAACTGTGTCCTTGTTAACCCAAGTTACACTCATTCCGACCTTCACAGGAAAGGTGGCGGGCATGAAGGGTTGTGCATTGCCGGAGTTCGCCGCTCCCAGGACTATTGTAACGTCGGCCTTCGGATTAGATTTCCCTCCGATGGTGGTGATAACTCCGCTCGCGAGTATGCCGATTGAAGCACCACCTATGACGAAACCCACTACAACAATCGCCAAGACGCTTGATAGTGGAATCATCCTCCCGGGCTTGTGCAGGGCGTCCTTCCGCCATACCAGTCTCACGCCGAGAATAGAATAAACGAGCGTCAGCAAAAGGGCGGGAAAGACGATGATGGTCACCGAGAACCTCGTGATGTCGGCGAACCCAGTCAACGCCGATTGGATTTCGATCCCAAACGCGAAGAGGAAGATCGCGCTGATGGCGATTGCGACTATGTAGCCGACCCTGCTCCGTCTCCAGATTAGCGCAGCACCTACGAGGAAAACCAGAACCAAACCTGCAGCGATCAGTACGAAGATGGGGGTCGTCAAACTCCCCGAACTTACGAACTCAGTGACGAGTGCAACGGCAGTGGTAATCAGCCCCACGAAAGGCACGAGAAGCTCGGGAGCCCTCCTGGAGAGCGACCTCGGCGCTTCGCCGCTGGCCAACAGCCAGTAGTTTGTCAGGTTTCGTATTTAACCATAAGCTCAGAGTTTGAAAGGGTTTCAGATGTCTGCCAACCTGTTTCGGACAAGATTGTCGGTGAACTGTTGACCAATATGGCTCTACGTGAGCAGCTGTGGCTACTGAATGCGTTATAATCCTGATGTAATAGTCTTCAGGTTAGAATCCCGTCGGAGTGCCTCGGGCCCTTTACAGGCCTATCTGCGTCCTGAACCCTTCCAAATCCCATAAGGCCCAGTATTCAGCTATTTTCCGACCCTCGATTCGGAAGATGCGCATTCCCGCAAACCTTACCCTCTTCCCAGTAG
Source organism: Nitrososphaerota archaeon (assembly GCA_023266955.1). Taxonomy (GTDB): domain Archaea; phylum Thermoproteota; class Nitrososphaeria; order Nitrososphaerales; family JAHFOH01; genus JAHFOH01. The sequence continues at coordinate 1,538 of JAHFOH010000050.1, read as the reverse complement.
AAGGTATTCGCTCACCCGTCGGTCTGACATATTCTCCGTCGTGGGTTCCTTGATCAGCTTAGCAGCCATGAGCGAAAAATGAGGACGCTCGGAAAGACAAAGGTCGCAGCCATAGTCGCACTTTCCGTACTAGCAATCTCAGCGTTCCTAGTAATGCCTGCAGCGAGAGCTCAAACGAACTCGACAGGCTCCCTGATAGGCGTCAGGGGGCATGGGATAGCAGTAGGTGTCTCAGACAAGGAGCTGCATCACGCCAAGTTCGGACTACTGCTCTCAGTAGAGAGTGAAGGCGGCTCGACCAAGCTATGAGTGAAGAGAGGCCTAATAGTGATCAACGACAAGCAGAGTTCTGTTCGATACAAAGTACTTCCAGATACTTGGCAAGTGAAGCTGAATGAGGGGGGCGCGAAATTCACCGCCGAAGGGAAGGGCCAAGACAAAGACGGAAACACGTTCCAAGTAGTTCTTCGCGGAGAGATATTCAGGGGGACGACTAGAGGAAGCATATACACCGTAAAGGGAACATTCTCAGGCGCGACTGAGAACTACGATCTTCTCTTCCTAGCACTCGAAAAGGAAATTACTCATCAATCATAGAAGTAGACTTGTCAGAAATTCTGGGAGAGGTTCTCACCATTCTTCTTCGAAAGATCACCGAGAGGAAGTAGTGCTTTGATCCTTCAGATATCCGCCAGTCCCAATGTATGTAGGCGATAGCTACTGCACATGACCCAAGCCTGCAACTCTTCGAGGCATGTCCATACGATGTCCATGGATTCCTCCGGCTTCAATTGCCGAGCGAGCAGGTCAGACAGCATATAGGTGGAAAGGTTCATTGTGAGAAACGTCTACAATCGCAGAAAGCTCTCCTCAAACCTTTACTATCTCTCCTCGTATGTCGTTCTCAACAGTCAGAATCCCGAAGGTCTTCTTGAAAGCTGGAAAAGTCCCGGTGGCGCTTCCGGGGTTGAAGTAGAGAATTTCGCTCTTCATTTCACTCCTAGCTTGATGAGTATGCCCAAATATGATTGCGTGAACATTCTGAAATTTGGTTCTTAGCCTTTCTTCGAGACCAAAGGGCGCACCGCCTTCTGCAGGATGATTAACGGCTATCCTGAAGCCACCCACCTCTATAGCGTCTACAGCTGGAAGTTCCCTTCTGATTTCCCATGAATCCATATTACCATACACGCCTTTGAAATTGCCCAACTTTCGAAGGTCATCAAGCAGTTTCTTCTCAGTGTAGTCTCCCGCATGAATTATTAGGTCGACCCCGGAGAGCTCATCAATAACTTTCCTTGGAAGACGATCTAAGGAGTTTGTATGCGTATCAGATATCACACCAATTCTCATCTTCTATAGCGCCGCCCTATCCAGTATTTCGCAAGTAACAATATTCCAAGAGTATAAGCTATTCCGGAAGGTGACTATGAAGAGGGGGATTACGCTTATCACTTGACTAAAAGAGGCGTATTGTATGCTGGCTTTTAGCGCTAAATGGATTCAACCTATCCTTACTGGGAAGAAGACGGTCACAC
>JAHFOH010000206.1 GCA_023266955.1 Nitrososphaerota archaeon | reverse complement strand
GAAGGAAGGAAAAATCGAGTGACGTAAGGAGTTGCCTTTACCTCCTCGAGCGTCGAATTAGATACTATAGCAGCTGTGTATTCGCGAATCCTCTTTTGTGAGGGAGGGCCTAGAAGAGACGGAAACTGCAGAAGTATGGCTGAAGCACTGATGGCAATAACAATTACTGCAGCAATGAGAATGCCCTTTCGCATGACTCGCTTGAAATATGGATAAGAATTTCAAGGCGACTTAACTGTTACCGAACCTTTCATCCACGGATGGTACCGACAGAAATAGTTGAACGTGCCGGGCTGCGTAAATGTACGCGGAAACGTGTCTCCGGGGTTAAGGTTGCCTGAATCGAACACGTTTGTAGTGCTTGTGACGGTGTGAGCGGCACTATCGTCATTCGTCCAGGTCACCGTGTTATTAACGCCCAAAACCACGATTATATCCTTGGGGACGTAATTCTGTCCTTGGGTGCTAAGAAAAGATCCTTCTATTATGCTCACTTTAAGAACGATGAGTGAGCGAGTAGTTATCGGAGTGGGAGCGGAAGGTGTTGCAATGCTAACCACTCCGGATGCCTCAACCCCAGCGAGTATAATTAGCCCTGTAACGGCGAAAGCCACCTTGGCCGCACGTCCTGTCGGCACACCTCCCTTAACTATCCCGACGGGAATGAGAATTGCGCCGAATGCGAGAACGAGGCCTGCAAGCGCGGTGAACCCTTCATTGAAGGTTGGAGAGACAAAGCCGGTCAGTACCCATACTAGTCTGTCAAGTACGATGCCAAGCAGCCCGAGTATGACCATTGCCACACCTATGAGCAGAAACTCTCGGTCCATGATCGCTTTCGAGTTCACGTATAATGTCTTAAAAGATTTTCAGCTATACATTACGGAATTTCCGAAATCGACGGTAAGAAGATTCCGAGATCCAGCAGTGCTTTTGTCATCTTTTCACGGCGTTATCGCTAATTGGCGAGCATCCGCTTGTGAAGGTCCTCAGAAGATTCCTCGACGTAAGGAACGGCGTCACTATCAGCACTGGTATGCTGACTGCAATAAAGAGTGTCTGAAATGATGCTAGGGCGGTTGCTATCGATACTGCTCCGACGCCGCCTAGCATGGTCGCAAAAAATAGACCGGCGCAAGAAGGACAACCCGTAAAGAGACCTATGGCAGCTCCGAAGCCGCTGAACCAATTACCACTATTTCCCTTGGGACGGTTTCTATACGTGAAGACCGTGAGACTAGTGTTGATCCCGACCAGCCAGGAGATTGCAAAAAGAAGAATTAGGTTTAGTGGAGTTATGAGCAAACCAAAGTGCTCCGTCAGATAAACTACGAATTGTGGAAATTGCCAAGGGGGACCGAAGCCTACTACTGCTACCGCCGACGGTATCTTGGCACCGTAAGCCTCCGAAAACTTCAGCCACGGCTGATAGGCTACTGTGCCGGATAAGAAGGCGAAGAATGAGCCATATGCCACGGCGGAAATTTTGGCGATGCGAGAAAATGCCTTCTGAGATACGATATACGCCAGTGTCGATGGGATGGATGAAGGCGAACTTCCCAGCGTCCTCGTCCTAAAGGCTTCAGCTTGTAGAATTCGGCGTAGTCCGTAGGATATTCCAAAGAGGCCTAGGAGCGTGAGGACAAGATTTGCGTAAGCGAAGGTATCGAGCAGCGGCAGGGTGGGGAAGCGGGAGAGGATTGTAGTATATGAGAGAACGCTGGCAATAATCGTTATAGCACTAAGGAAGATTACTAGAAAGCCTTGGCCAAACTCTTTAGGTTGTCGCAGGAGGCTCTGAACCAATTTTCATCTGACTCCATAGGGTGTGGTTATGCACGATACCTAAGTTCCAGCTGACTTCACTGTTATCGTCCCTTTCATCCATGGATGGTAGCTACAGACGTAGGTGAAAATTCCGGGCTCAATGAATGTATGCGTCCAAGTGTCTCCGTGGTTCAAATTGAGCGAGTCGAAGTTTCCTAATGAAGTGACTGTATGAGCGTAGGTATCATCATTTGTCCACCTCACCGTGTCGTTGAAGCCCAGGACTACCACTATGTTCCGTGGAACAAAATTCTGCTCTTGAGATTGATTGACTGATCCCTTTACGATTTTCACTTCAACCCCCGTGGTAGGAAGCGTACCAGGTGGCCCTACCGCCGGCCTTGCCACGAGGACGAAGCCTATTCCTCCCAGTGCAGCTAAGCCTATGACAAGCGCGCTGGCTGCAACAACGTAAGCACTTTTCATTTTATCACTTCGAGAAAAGTTGGTCCCACAAGTGATGAGGGAGTGGGTATGTGGCCTACGTGAACTTGCAGGAAGCTGATTGTGGTAAGGATCATAGCGGCAATGAGCCCCAGTATGAGTAATGATGAAAGAACCTTGGGCTCATCCTTGAGATGCTGGAAGAACAATGCTATCAACACGGCCTTAAGTCCTGCAGATCCAATTAGCGAGGTAGTAATGATGTTAGATGGGAGCGATAGTGTGATTATGCCTAGCTCTGCGATTGTGGCTACTATCAGAACGCCGAACACTGAAACATATAGTCGCAGGCTCATTCAACCACCTATATCAGATAGAAGAGCGGGAACAAGAAGACCCACACTATATCGACGAAGTGCCAGTATAGACCGAAGTGCTCAACGGTATGGTAATCTCCCTTCGAATATCTACCCTTCAAAGAGTTAGCTAGGAGGTAAATTAGAATTACAAGCCCTGCTAACACGTGGGCACCGTGCGCTCCCGTCGTGATGTAGTAGCTGGTCGCTGGGAGGCCTGCGGTGAAGGTAAACCCACGTTGGAAGAGGTCCTGCCATTCGAGACCTTTGTTCAAGAGAAATACAGAGCCTAGAGCCAATGTGGCTAATAGGCCGCCAATCAACCCTCTCCTAGAGCCT
>JAHFOH010000205.1 GCA_023266955.1 Nitrososphaerota archaeon | reverse complement strand
TTCGAGAAGTCTTAACCCCTAAGCCTAGTCCTCCGCCCCCTCCACCGCCTAAAGGCCTCTGGGCAGAGTTCAAGGATTTCATAGGCAAAACTGGAGTACTTGGTCTAGCCATCGGCTTCATAATGGGCCTCTACATCGGCAAAATCGTTTCCGCTCTTGTTGCAGACATCATTATGCCCATTCCAGGTGCCTTCATAGGGGGAGGAGATTGGAGAAAAGCTATCATAAGCATACCCCTGGGGCAAGGAATCAATCTCGCAATAGGAGACTTTCTAGGCGTAATCATTGACTTCCTGATCGTAGCGGGCGTAATCTTCCTAATAGCTAAACAGGGACGGAAGCTGGGGCTAAAGTAATCCCCTACCTCTTTTTTCTACCTGATGGCTTGAGAAAGAAGAGCTGATGGTCCAAGACTTCCTTCGGAATACTCACTCCAGAGATGGGGGCGAGGAGGCACAGAAGTTCTAATTCTGTCATTCATCTTCGTCCTCCTTATAGTTCTAGTCGTTCTCGTAATCTTGGCTGGTCGCCGAAGGGGCAAGATTGAGAGCATAATCATCTCGATGATTAGGGCTGGGGAATGAGTTACTCTCGAAGATATAATTATCCAGGCTCACATTTCTGCCTGGAGGCTCATAGGTCCATTCGGGACCTCATTGCGAAAAATGCGATAAATATTGAGGAGCGAGAAGGTAAAACATTCTACGTTTCGGCGTAGTATGTTTACGGATAGATTCGTTCTCCAGTAACTGCATCTTCAAGAATGATAGCCTTCTAGGGACATGATTGAGCGGCTGAGAAGATCGTTACCGGATCCGTACCCTTCTCATCCAACACTTCTAGGGGAGCTGGGTCGAAGAAGGATTTCCTGTTTTCCCAGTCTAGGCGGAAGACTTTGGGCGCGATGATGATGCAGCTCGTCGATCCCATACACGCATCTTGATCGGCCAAGTCCTCTCAAGCTATGCGCTTGCTGCGGCCGCCAGATCTTTAGTCGACCGAATCAACAGGAAGGTAGCCGTTGTCATCTTGGGATCGCTGTTGTTCACCCTCGGCTACGTGCTCCTCTGGATAGTGATACTAGGCTACAAGAGGTTGTTCGAGAGTTTCTTTCTTTCCTTCTTTGTCTTACCTCTTCTGCTCTTCTTGCAGCTTGCTTCAGCGATCCTGCTGCTTGTCTTACTTGGAGACTGGTATGTTGCCCGACCTCTTAGACTCGTCTCTTTCGGGTACGTGGCTTTCTCCGCGTCAGCCGCTTTCGCAGCTCTCTTCGCTAGGTATCTCGGATTAACTGGAGAAACGTTATCTATGGTGAGCGGTATTCCCTTAGTAGTACCTCTTTATGTGGTGGGGCTAGGACTAAGCCTGATGAAACCTGACCCTCACCTAGTAAGAGCATATCGCCTTCAATCACTATAGGTTATTCTCCACTGATGCTTGCAGCATGATGCTGTTTCGCTCTAGTGACTGGAAATTCGAGCAGCATAGTAGCCCACTAAGCTGCTAAGTGCGCCAACAGAGAGGGACACAGCTGCTAGAGGGGCTGCCCCGTAACTTAGTAGCGTTTCGGTAATTGATGTCGGAGAGTAAATCGTATAAAACATGGCAACGAATACAGGTCCAGCAAACGCGGTTCTCCAAGTTCCTTCAAAGGCTCGCCTCTTCCAAAGTAAAATATCGCTGATAATTGCCAACCACACTACTAAGTAGTATGAACTCAGTCCTGCATCGGAAAGTAGGAATCGCACTCCTTGAATCACTGTTACCGCGCCTGGTCTATTGATGAGCGTAAAGGAAGCTAGCAAGAGCAGAGGTACCACCATCGCCAAGAATCCGGCTTCGATGAAATGACCAGCATCTTGCTTCAAGAACCTAAGCGGGGTAACTTGAATCGCTAGAATAGAGAGGAACGCTGAAGAGAAGAGGGTAGCTTCTAAGACTAGACCTGGGCGCGAACGTAGATTGAAGGTAGTTGAGAGGCCCTTTATCATTCCTAGTATGATTACGGATGTTCCTAAGACGCCTAATAGGTGCGGGGGGCTGTATAGGGTATCGCTGCCCACAATGCGATGCCACAACTCATCTGACAGAGCAGCTGCCAATACCAGCACAATGCCCAAGGCAGATATTTTGTAACCACTCCGTGAAAGGTGCGGTGAAGAGGCTCGAATTCTGCTTCTTTTTTCACTGATCAGTCCGATTGCTACACCAGTAATGGCAAGCATGAAGCCTGAGTAGAGTACTATATGCGGAGTTGTCCAGAAGTAATCTCGGCCGAACGTCAGATGCCACCAACCGTCAGCATAGCTACCCACCACCATGATAAGCGTGCCACCGAGCCCGAATGCGTAGCCCAGTTTGGAGCCAGTGAGGCTAGATGAATTTGGGGCTTTACGATCTAGTCTTGCAATGCGCTTCTTTCAGATGGACCGTATATAATTGTAGTTAGCCGGAGTGGGAAAGAATCAGTGAATAATCTTGATGCGATAGACAGGCCTGTCCCCCTTTTTCCAATAATCGTATCTTGTGATTTGAAGAGTACTTATCCCGATCTCGAAAAAGTACGCGTAAGCAGTACGATCTCCAGTGAGTAAATCGCAATTATTATTCCTGCAGTAGGACGCTACTTTATCATCAAAACTCCTTTGTGGGAGATCAGGATCTATACCGACTTTTAACACCTTATCATATTGCTTCAGCAACTCTTCTTCGTTATCATCTCCCCAACCAAGAATATCTTTGTCTATCACAACTTTGTTACTCATAGACGGATGAACGCCGTACGTTCAGACTCCGTACTTATCGTATTCTCCTGATTATGTCAGTCAAGGAATGCGGCCTAGAAGGGAAAATTCTCTGGCTCGCGTGATCACATTCCCTTGATTGCTTACCGATGGAATTCACGATTTCTCAAA
>JAHFOH010000204.1 GCA_023266955.1 Nitrososphaerota archaeon | reverse complement strand
CCTGAAGAAGGAGGTTGCAGCTCTAGAGAGGATCGCTAGGGCCCTGGAGATTCTGGTTGAAGATGCTAGGAGCGCCGAGAAGCAAGATGAGAAGAAGCAGGAGATCTACACATGAGCAGCACGCTCCTCGAGACCCTCAGAGCTGTTCCTCCCATGACAAAGCTGGAAGTCTATTGGTTAGATGCGAGTGACGTTGAACATACCAAGCCAATCATGGAGGTGATTGAAGGAGATGTTGGCACCTATGTCAAGGATGTTGGATACTTCTACCGCGTCGAGAAAGAAGGTAAGTTCGGGAAGTATCACGTCATCCTATCACATAATGTGGTCAATGGTTACGCCATCAAAAGGTCTACGGCTATACTTCTAGACAATATCGTTGGAGTTTCATTGCAGGAGACTGCTAGGATCCTATGGCAGCATAAGGAAGCGCTCAGAGCTATCAAAAAGAGGAAGCCCAGGAGGTTCGTGCAGCTTGTCGAATGAAGAGAGCGTCAAGGATCCCAGATTACAGCTAAAGGGCATTAGAATTACTAAAACGGACTATGGCGGCGTAGTGGCCATAATTCTGACAGGTGGATTCGTAATCCTGTTGGGAATGGAGAGAGTCAATGAAGCAGCAGTTCTGGGTCCATTCGCCGGCTGGTTCTTGCGGGATTATTTCGGTCTGAGGTAGGGGCGAAACGTGGGTTCAAAACCCACGTCGAGGTTCATTGGTAAAGAAGACAGGCAGGCCACGTACCAGCCTTGATGTTCGAGCCGAGTATAAGCGTCTGCAGGCGCAGCTGGAGTATCTGAAAAGGAGGCTTTCATCAAAGAAGCGTCCTAGAAGACATGAACAAAAGGATAGTTCTGACAAAATAATACTGTCAGAACTCGACTCTTGGAAGACTGAGATTGAGGATGCTAGAAAGCTGGCCAACGAAGCTCTGAAGATCTACGCAGGTCTCATTGCTAAGAATAATTTCACACATGCTGCATGGTTCATGAATTTGGCCAAGGGGTTCATGCAGGTACGTCACAGGGCTATGAAGGAGAGAGACTTGGACGAGCTCACGGCTAGGATCAGGGAGATTGAGGCTGAGCGCAGGAAATGGTCCAAAGGCAATTAGCGAAGGGCACCATCTGGCGCTGGTACGAAGATGAAGAATCAGTCAAACTTCAGACTGCTCAGCACGCTGCTGTCGACCAAGTAGCGCAGCTCCTAGCGCAATTATCACGCGTACCACTTTCCCTAGTGCAACAGAAGGTAGCACCTCGCACTGACGAGGATCTCCAAGAGATTCTCCACCTGGCAAAGTCATTTGCCCAGCTTACCTTCGAGCAGCTGAGCGATGCAATAACATTCGTGAAAACATTTCTGAAATTTGTTCCTGCGGACTACCAGGCTGAGTTGCTGAGAGCCACCGATAAGCGCATAGCGATTAGGTTCTCAAGGCAGTCTGGCAAGACACTCACGTTCGCTGCGAAGGCCATCTACTACTGTGTGACACATCCTAACTCGCTCGTCATGATAGTAGCGTCGAATCTTGACCAAAGTATGGTTACTTCCGAAAGGTTAGCGACGCACCTATCCAACATGCCGATAGCAGTACATAGAGCGTGGATTAAGGAGCAGCTGAAGACCATCATCAGATTCAGCAACGGCTCCACAATTAGAGCGATGCCCTATTCTCTTCATCGGCTGCGCGGTAAAACATGTGACCTAATTTTCGTGGATGAAGCGGCTTTCATACGGGAGGATCAGGTACTCTTCCAAAGCGTCCTTGAACCCATGTTCGCCACTAGAGAGAAGTGGCAGATGGTTGTCAGCTCAACACCTTGGGGCAAGGACTCTATGTTCTGGAAGTTCTGTAAGGATCCTAAAGTCAGCAAGCTGTGGAAACAATTCCACATACCTTGGAAGAAGGCTATGGAAGCTGATGTCATCAAGAAGGACTTCATGGATGAAAGGCTGCAAGAAGTTGAGGCTGGAGTATTGCCACTACAAGACTTTCAGCGAGAATATGAAGCTGAGTTTGTAGAGGATGTCGATACTTGGCTTACCCAGGATCTCATCACAAAGTGCATAGACCATTCGCTTCAGTATGGTACAAAAGCAGAGATTTACTGGCACTTTGATGAATATCACCGTGATGCAGAACTTTACATGGGATTGGATCTCGGTAAGAGGGTCGATCACTCAGCAGTTGCAGTCTTCGAAAAAGTGGGTGAGGACATCTATCTCAGACATGTGCATCTCTTTCCTCTCGACACACCCTATGCCTCGGTCATCGGATATGTTAAGGTGCTTAGTGAGAGGTGGCTCAGCCTAGTAAGAGTCTGCGTCGATAAGACTGGCGCCGACTACGTAGTGGAGGATATGGTGCGGTCCGGCATACCCGGAATTAGGGGCATAATGATGTCACTACCTGGGGAAGAGGAAATCATGACTTTCCTGAGGCAGAAGATGAGTGAAATGCGAACGCACAGAGTTGATGATAGGGAAGTAGAAGTATCAAGAGTCCACATTCCGTATGACCCACAACTCATTAACCAGCTCAATGTCGAGAAGTACGAACTTACAAAGGATGGGCATATCAGGTTCTCGCATCCAACGGGCACTCACGACGATATCCTATGGGCCTTCGCCCTAGGCATCTGGGGCAGCAAGGTTGGGGCAGGAACTTTCAGAATAAGCGGAGTTCCCAAGATCCTATGAGAATTTTGGAGTAGCAGCATACTTGCGGAAAGTGACTCTAGACTACGTAGCCGGGTTCTTCGACGCGCATGGCGTTGTCGGGTTGAGCATTGCAAGGAACAGCGGATGCGTACTCGGCTTCGCTCCGATGGTTGTGCTAGGTTTCCAAGTTGCATTGAAGGACGCCCACATCCTGAAGGCCATCATGGACGTGATACAGGTCGGTGGGATACACGTGAA
>JAHFOH010000049.1 GCA_023266955.1 Nitrososphaerota archaeon | reverse complement strand
TCTCGTAGGGGCCGGTCAACTCGATGTAGGCTACTTGCGTCCTCTCGGCTTTGTCTAGTTTAATGTGCGGCATCGGATCCGGCAAAGAGCATTTTTCCGCGTTTCAATTCTACTTTCTGATTGCTCGCGGAACTTAGATGATTTTCCTTCTTTGTTTCCAAACATTAAATAGCTACCAGCCTCCCTGATTGAATGCAAAACCGCACTATTCCTGATTCAGATAGTCTCTGATTCTTGAACTACGATTTTGCGAAGCAGGAAAGAGAACAGAGTGAGAAAGGGGCAAATAATGGAACTCGAGTCATCGGTCATCGAGAGGACCATCTGCCTTTCTACGACGCGCGTTTTTCAAGGGACTGAAGGTCATTGAAGTGTTTCAACTGCAGCGCTACAGCTAAAGCTCGATGCGCTCAGTGTGGTCAAGCCTTATGCAGAACTCACTCGAACATCTTCTTTGACGAACCTACGAGGATTCTGAAATGTTTGTGCGGAAATTGCTTCTCAAAGGAACGAGCCATATATGCGAGTGGAAAGCCCCCGTATGTCAGGGCTCTCAAACCAAGGTAGAAAGCTACGCGCACGAGGGCTGGCAAAATCACTTCAGTTGCGTGAATCTATAAATTCAAGGCGAATTTGGCTCCGACAGATTCCTTAGGTGCATGATCCGCTATGCCACTCTCAAAGGGCTTTAGGAGAAAAACTCGAAGTATACTAACCAAGAGACGAGGACAAACTAAAGTCTGGACGCCTCTACCTTGAGAGCATAAAGTGCTTGACGCAAAGACCAGCCGAGTCGTAATCAGGGTTCCATTCGTAGGTAGGTCCGCCTAGGCGTGTCGCCTTAACACCATTGTTCCGTAAAGTATAACCAGAATTGAAAGACCAATTCCTATGGCGAAGTGCTCTGCCGTGTGATGCAAAGCTACGCAGTAAGTGTAATTCTCAACCGCGCCGAAGGGAAAACAATTAACCATCAGGTCTCACCGTCTGATAATTCCACCACGTCAAGCTCAATGCCACATTTACTTGGGGCACCTGAAGACTCCTCGGAGGGCTTCGCCAAATGATCGCGGCGCGTGATTGCCTTTGCTATTTCGTGAATACACCGGCCCCACTCCTCCCCCAATCCGGCGCCGTAAGTTCGTCTTATCGATAAAAATCCTGATGACCCTCATGTGCTCACGTTACGTGAACACCTCAGGCACAACCTAGCGACGAATTGGAATTATCCTCTTGTATCACCCGGACGTTAGGGCCGTCCAGGAGGTATGTATCTCGCCTTTGTCTATTTCTAGCGCAGAGCTATTGAGCTATAGAGGTAATGCTATTTCTAGCATTGTGAGGGCTGGAATAGAGATTCAGACTCTTCACTTTCACGGGAGTACGAAGTTATTCTACTCTGTCCTTGGTCTTAGCTGTTTCTCAAGTTGAGAGGCAAAGATCAATCTAGTATCATGATCGAAGACGGTTCTTAGCGACTCGTAAGATCTTATGAAGAGACCACCTCTCTCCGTAGTCTTGTACACGGGTGCTCCCGACTCCGTTTCTTGCACGCATAACAATCCCGATTCGGTTAAAGCCTCGAGGTACTTTGCTACAAGTTTGCTGTTTATGTTTGTCCTGTAGACGATGTGAGTCTTGAGCATTCCGTCCCTCGACGCCCTTAGCATATCATAGACAATCTCCAGCCTACATCTTCTAGCCCAACGAGTAGACAAATAGTTGCCTTTTTGGCAACTTCAAGGCAACGCTTTGAATATTTCGGTACCTGAGTTACCTTCTAGATTTCGCCATCCTTATGACCGAGAAATTCAAGATTTTCGTTTTTTGTCCGAAATTATCCCATATTTCTCAAGCAGAAGCTCCAATCCTCTTCTGATGGCCTCTGAATACGATGCAAAAACCCCCGCTTCGACCAGCTGATTCAACTTTTCTGATAATCCCTTGCTCAAGCTCACCCTGAAGACTCGTACGACTTTCCGCAATACCCTAGTCACCAGAATGTTAAGCACATGCTACTATAATTTCTATTTTGGGGAATTCAGCTCAAGACGGGGAATTCAGTTGCAGAGCAAGACCGAAATATTCGGTCCAAACCGATGCTCTTAGCCGACTATTTAGGTTCATTATTTTAGTGTCCTGATGGGTGTGTCAGCGGAAGATCTCGCTCAAAGTAAGCCAGCACTACATCCCACGGTGTGACGACGTATCCGCCCACTAGTACGAGGCCCGCTGGACTTTCTCGAACTAGACGTATGGCCTGCGAGATGGATAACGGAGGTCGGCTGTCAGAGCATCAACTGGACCAACCTCCATGATTGGGGTAGGCCGGATTAATTCTGGGCTGGATCTCAGGTGCTCTACACCCCAAGGACTGAAGAGGTAGCGAATTATCTCCCTATCACTTACAACAGTAGGCTTTTCACCCAACAATACGCGTCGGATTCTCCGCTTAAATATGAGCCTAAGCGCATCCAAGAGCGGCGTCTCAGGGGGCACCGAGACAACCTTTGATGAAAGCGGGACATAGCGGGTAATATTTTGGCTCTGTATCCATACTAGGAAATCCTCAATGGTGATAACGCCAAAGAGGCTTCCGTTCACCACAAAGGCATTCCCAAACCCATACCTCTTCATTACCCTGAAGACCTCTAATAGCTCGTCTTTCTGGGAAACGATTGGAACTTCTTTCGAAGCAATCTCTCCTATCGGAGAAAGGATCCACCGATGAAGATCCTTCGGCTTATCGTCAAGCAGGTTCCTGAGGAGGTGGAACCCGGTAACGAAACCTACGAGCCTATCTTCCCGCTTTATAGGAAGCACCGTAACATCGTGGAAGGCGAGGAGTATTCCCGCACTCAAAATAGGCTGCTCCGGAGCCAAAGATGGCCACGGACGCTTATTCACATAACTGAATACCTCTGAAACCGTGGTGCCCATCCAAGCATGTTTAGCAGGCTACTCCTGATTTCTCCATTTGGCAACTGAGTTGCGTAACTCTTCTACGTGCCGATGCTACGGACCAAGATTTCCTCTTCATTTTATTGTTGTGGTGCATGTGTGTTCTGCACATGCTTCAGTCGCCTAGTGGTAGAGTTTGGTTTAGAGCAGAGTCGACAGAGAGGGGAGAATAGCAATAGCAAATGTGATTATGCGGGGTTTCGAAATTGGCGATGTGCGCCATGTCTCTCGTTATCTGAGGCTGCTGAAGTATGTGCTGGGCATAGTGTGAAAGTTGTCTGATATGGGAGAAGCTCCTGACATATCTGTGCTGAAGCGTCTGAGGAGGAAGTCTCTAAGGATCGGAGTTTGGTTTAGAGCCCTCGATAGGGCTGAGAGGGGTTTGCTTGATTTGACCATCAGGTGTGTGAAGGAAGTTAGGAGTGAAAAGCTGGCGATGGCTCTGGTGCATGTGCTTAGTAAATTGTTTCCGATGGTGAGGAGTAGGTTTCTGAATACTGTGGAGGGGTTGGGTAGGCCTCTGGCTGAGAGGTTGTCGGATGCTGCATGTAGATGGGGGAATATTGACGCCTTGAAATGGCGCTTCGACATCTCGTTCATGAGATGGCTCGGTTTGACTGAGCTGAGTAATAGAGGGTGGAGAATGATTGGATAAGGATCAGGGGGTCGGTTGGGTCATTTTTCTTGTGAGTGTAGCGGCTATTCTGATCTACGGTTATCTTCTTGTTAGTCCTGTGTTCACAACTTTAGTGCTTCAGGTTACATCGTTTGTGGCTGTGGGTTTGATTCTTGCGATTCTAGCTTGGATTGGATGGACCATGGCTACTACACCTCCTCCTGCGCCTATTGAGGGGGAGCTTCCTTCAGTGGGTGGTGAAGCTGGGGTAACTACTAGCGGAAGTGTTGCTGCTGAAGCTGGTTCTCCTGCGTTGGAGAAGAAGTAGAATAACGTCTGCGTCCAAATTCTCCGAGAAGGGGTTTTTTGGATGTTGCTCGTGATATCCTAGTGGCTGCTTTGGAGGGTGAGAGGAAGACGAGGATCATGTATAGGGCGAATCTGGATACTAGGTGTATGAGACGCTACTTTGCTTTGTTAATTGAGAGAGACTTGTTACAGGAAGTCAATGAGGGTGATGCAGTGCTTTACAGGACGACGGAGAAAGGTAGGATGTTCATTGATGGGTATAGGGGCTTCGTGGAGTCGTTTCTTGCCGTGAAAAGTGTGTCTGTGGCACGTGCTTAACTCACGCAATGGTTAGTAATTAATGATCAATAAGCGTCTGGTGAATGAGTAAGCGTTCTAGGGCGGCAATTGCGGGTTGGATCCTGCCTTTGATAGTGGCTGTCATAGTTGGGGTTGTGCTCGTTGTTGTATTGGTGGTTACTGTGCCTCCTCCCTACGTGGGTTTGATTGAGGGACCTCTTCGAAGCTTCATTACGCTGCTTTGAAGTTGGGGACCAGTAATATCTCGATTTCTTCGGCACCTAGACTCTGATGGATATTAAGGCTTCAGCTCACTCCCAACTGATTTTTAGACTGCTTGTCGTAGGCTCTGCCCTTCTGCCGGGTGCAATCATCTCCGCGTATCTGTTTCCTCGGGCTCTGCCTTGGTGGTTGGATGGTGGGAATTGGTTGAAGCATATGCATGCAATACAGGGTAATACGTATCCGATGTGGGGTGAAGGTAGTTGGCAGTATCCTCCTCTCTTCTCCATCATTCTTGCTGGTCTTTCCGGTTTGGTTGCTGATGAGATTCTGGCTTTGAAGGTTGGTGCCGTCTTGGTTTTTTCTTTGAGACCTCTTACTACGTATTTTTTCGTGAGAGAGTTGTTTCACGACAGGGTTGCTGGTCTCGCTGCTGCGTGGCTTGCTGGTTTTGCGCCGATCTTCATTGAGATGATGGGGTGGGGAGGGTATCCTAATCTTTTGGCTGTTTCGATACTTCCTCTAGCTTACTATGGGATTGTAAGGTATTCCCGAAGTTCTTCGTTGAAGTCGTTGGTTATACTCGTCTCCTTTAGTGCTCTGATTCCTCTTGCTCATCATCTTACCTTTCTGGTTTTTGTTGGGAGTCTCGTTGCTTGGGCTTTCCTTTCGGCGATATTTGATAGAGGTTCTCTGAAGGCTCAGGTTTTGGCGCTTGCCGGAAGTCTTTCGGCTTTCGCTTTGTATAGGCTTGTTAGTGGTCCCTCTCAGTTTCTTCTGTTTAATGAGGCAGCTTTCTATCATCTTACGTTTACCATCGAGTCTGGTTTGGTGCTTTGGATGTTCAAGAATGCTGCTTTGTTCGTGCTGCTTTACCTTGCTGTGATTTCATCAGTGTTTCTACTTTTGTTTGAGAAGGGGTTTCGAAGGGCCGGGTTGCTCTTGGCATCGTGGGGTGTGATACCTATTCTTCTAACTCAGGGGTATTTGGCAGGTTTGTCTCTTGATTATGCTAGGATCTTCTTTTTCATGGCTCAGCCGTTTATGATTCTTGCCGCTGCTCCGTTTGCGTTCAGGAATGAAGTTACTCTCTTCGTCTCTTTGGGTGGATTCAGGAGCGCTGTTAGAGAGTTTGCTGATCTTTTGAAATTTGGAGGTGGCAGAGTTTCGCTTAATCCTCTGAAGCATGTGCTTGCTTTTGTCGTTCTTATTTTGGCTTCGGTTAGCGTTCTGGTGACGCCTTTCGTTGGTGCGGCGGCTGTTCGTAACGTGGATTTGTGGTATAATGGTAGAGATGCGTATGGTGATCAGGAGAAGCTGGATGTTGCGAAGTTCATTGCTTTGAATAGTCCTCGTGATGCGGTGATTTTGGCTGAGGATTCTATGGGCAGGTGGATTGAAGGTTATGCGCAAAGGAGGGTCCTGTTTCATCATGATCCAATGTTCCTGTTTATGCAGGGAGAGTTGGAGAGGGAGTATGTTGCGAGGGCGATTTTGCTTTCAAACTTTGGGATTAGGGATGGTTATGCTTGGGTTTTGGATCAGGCACCTTATGGTATTTTCGCACCAATTATCAGCTTGTTCATGCGTGGAGACTACTTCAATGTTGTATATCTGAATGAGAGTTCCACTTCCGTTGAATGGGTTGACATATCTACAGACGTAGTTTCCAATCGGACTCTTAAGGAGGCTACTTCCAGGAATGTGTTTTGGGTTGAGAGAAGTTCACAGCGTGCCGTACTCGGTGTAGAATATGATTTTGGGTCCGTTAGGGTTGTGAGGCAGGTTGCTGTTGAAGCTTCGGATCCGAAGATAGTTCTGTCTTTTCGGGTTGATGCGGTATCTGAAGGTGTTATTCTGCAAAGACTCTCAGTTGCTCTGGATAAGTGGGAGAAGAGGGTCTTTTTTGAAGCTAGGCTGCTTTCAGATAGGATAGTTCGTATTGAGACTGATGTGGGTCGCATCTATCTCTCCTCCTCATCTGATTCTGCCTTCCCATTCGTCTTCAAGGCAGCTCGA
This sequence comes from Nitrososphaerota archaeon, assembly GCA_023266955.1. GTDB lineage: Archaea > Thermoproteota > Nitrososphaeria > Nitrososphaerales > JAHFOH01 > JAHFOH01. The sequence goes on along the minus strand of JAHFOH010000049.1, from coordinate 2,070 downwards.
CTTAGCCAGAAGCTTGAAGGATGGATTTCCGTCTGGAGTGTTGGGAAGCCAAACGATGGTGGCTTACTCACGTACGACAGGTTGAGCTTGGTTCAGCAGTATGGGGTGCAGTATCTTGTTGTTCCGAAGAGGTATGTTGTGCCTGTAAATCAGAAGGTGAGCATTGGGCTTCACAGCTTGGACTTTTACGATAATCTGTTAGCGGACCCATTGTTTCAGATTGTTCACGCTAACGACAGGGCTTTGATACTTTCTACACGTAGTTGAGCCAGTGTAAAATCCGCTCGTCTGTTTTTCAATAATGAAGATAGCAGTAGTTACTGAGACGTTCCACCCGTTCAAAGGGGGTTCTGCCAAGAGGTATCATGAGGTGTTCAAGAGGATTGTGAGGATGGGTCATGATGTGGAGCTTCATACTGTCAAGTTGAGGGTGGATTGGCCTGAGGAGGAGAGGGTGGATGGGATCAGGGTGTTCAGGTCGATGCCTTTGGAGAATTTCATTACTAAGACTGGTTTTAGGGATGTGATGCAGGTTATACGATTCACTTCTTGGGCGTTCAGTAGTGTTTTGCAGAATGATGGTGTTGACGTTGTTGAGGCGAATCATTGTCCAATCTTTCCTTCTATGGGGAGTTGGTTTCTTTCGAAGCTCCGTTCTGAACCTCTTTGTGTGACTTTTCATGAGGCTTGGCATTCTGAGTGGTACAGGTACGTTCCACAGAGGTTGCTGGCTCCCTTGGGCATTGCGTTGGAAGGCTTGACCACTAGGCTTCCTGATGTGGCAATTGCTGTTAGTGAAATGACTGCTGACAGACTTATGCATCTATTTGGCTTAGCGAAAGGGAAGATCAGAGTTATTCCGAATGGTGTTGATCTTCAGCTCTTCGAGAGTGTGAAGGCTCAGAGGAAGAGGCATAGGATTGTCTTTGTCGGTAGGCTGAATCCTCATAAGAAGATTGAGTGGTTGTTAGGAGCTTTCGAGAGAATTAGGGATGATTTTCCTGATGCTACGCTTGAGGTTGTTGGGGATGGTGTAATGAAGAGTAAGCTTGCATCTAAGGATGGAATTGTCTGTAGGGGTCCTGTTGATGATATGGAATTGGTTGGGGCTTTGAAGAGTGCTTGGGTTTATGTCCTGCCTTCAATACGGGAGGGGCAGAGTATAACGACTCTTGAGGCTATGGCTGCTGGGACTCCTCAGATTGTTGTTGATGCTCCTGGGAATGCTGCTGCTGAGCTCATTCGGTTGAGTGGTAGTGGAATGGTCGTTGCGCCTTCTCCGAAGGGAATCGAATATGGGCTTAGGACTTTGTTAACTCGAGATGATGTGTGGCAGGAGCTGCGATCGAAGGGTCTTGAATTTGTTCAGAAGTATGACTGGGAAAGAATTTCTGAGGCTTACCTCAGCAGCTACCAATCCTTTCTCTGAGAGGTTTGACTACAACACCATTTCGGAGAATGGCTATACGGATAGGCGGCGATCGTTTAGGGCATCTCATAGCACTCTTCTCTGCAGCTGGTTACGGTACTTTCTTCGCGTACTATATGGTCCTCAAGTACAGGGTCTTTTGGACGGGGTTCGACTTAGCTATTTACAACCAAGCATTCTGGAACGTTCTGAATCGTGGGGGCTTGGACTTCTTCGGGTCCCCGCATTACTCGCCAATACTCTATTTGCTGCTGCCATTCTATGCTGTGAGACCTGGTGCCGAGACCCTTCTTGTTTTGCAGTCTTTTGTTATTTCTTTAACGATATTGCCTGTCTATCTGATAGCTAGAAGAGAGTTCTCGGGCTGGAGGCTTCCAGTAGCCTTCGGCGCTGTTTTCATGCTCTATGCTCCTCTGCATGGATTAGCGAGTTTCGACTTTCATCCTGAGGCTTTCCTGCCTGTTCTCTTACTTTCGACTCTGTACTGTTTTGAAGCGAAGCTTTGGCGCCTGTATCTGATTTTTCTTGTTCTTACTCTAAGCAGCATCGAATACGCCTCATACATCATAGTTATGATGGGGGCATACATGCTCTGGAGGTATTACAAACGAGCTCGAACTTCGAACGCTAATCTGGATGTC
>JAHFOH010000048.1 GCA_023266955.1 Nitrososphaerota archaeon | reverse complement strand
GACGTAGAAATCTGTAACATTCAGATCGATGGAGAGAGCGTTATCTCAAGAGACGGAAGGCAACTCAATCTCCCTGTTCTTGAAATTGAGCTTACGGTGCCAAAGTAAGCTCTTAGGCGCAAGTCAATTATAATTGAAATGCGCCTAATGCGCGAGTCTATTTGACGAGGAAGAAGTTCGCGAAGATAGTTGTCACCCCGCCAGGGAAAAAGGCTAGAGAGATAGTCGAAAGATCCAAGAAATATTCGTCTCCTTCGTTCAATCGGCTTTATCGACTCGTTGTTGAATCAGCTCATGGTTCGATTGTACGCGACATTGATGGTAACTAATTCATCGATTTCTCCTCTGGCATAGATGTTCTGAAAACCTGGTTCTACTCACACTAAGATTGTGGAGGCGGCCAAGAATCAGCTTGACAAATTCATGCGCTTCTCTTACACGGACTTTTACTACAGCAGTTTTGTCGACCTTTCTGAGAAACTCTGTAAGTTGGTTCCTGATGACTTTGACAAGATGGTGTTTTGGGGGAATAGTGGTACCGAGGCCAACGAGGCGGCGATGAAACTCGCCAGGAATCATACTCGAAGGCCGCTATTCCTGGCTCATGGGGGCGCCCTTAGCCTGACTGCCAGCAAATCTATCCACAGAGTAGGTGCTCTTCCACTAGTTCCAGAAGTCGTCCACTTCCTCTATCCATACTGCTATAGGTGCCATTGGAAGCAAAAATTTCCGGAGTGTGATTACTATTGTATTGATTACTTCAAAGAAGAGTACCTTGAGAAGTTTGTCCCTGTGGACGAAGTTGCTGCCTATGTCTTCGAGCCGTGTCAGGGTGAGGGTGGTTACATCATCCCGCCACCTGATTATTTTAGGCGGATGGGATTCCTCAAGAAGGAAGGAGTTCTTTTCGTGGATGACGAAATCCAAACGGGAATGAGTAGGACAGGGAAGTTCTTTGCAGTGGAGCATCTTGGCATTGAGGCAGACCTAATCAGTATCGCGAAGGGGATGGCTTCAGGTTTGCCATTAGGGGCGATTATAGCCAAGGCTAACATAATGCAGCCGTGGAAACCAGGACAACACGCTTCGACCTTCGGAGCGAACCCAGTCGCTGTGGCGGCTGCACTTGCTACGCTTGAAGTGGGTGAAATCAGAGAAGTTGATCCAAAACGGGAAGAAGATGGACGAGATCGCTATGAAAAGGCTTAGTGAGATAGAGGAAAGGCATGAAGTAATAGGTGATGTTAGGGGGCTTGGGTTGTTTATAGGTGTAGAAATAGTCAGAGACAAGAGGGACGAAAGAACGAGGAGAGAAGGAAGCTTTGCGGACAGTAGATGAGTGCTTCGAAAACGGTTTGATTGCCATAATTGCTGGGAAGAACACTATTAGGATTATTCCGCCACTTAACGTGAGCGAAGAGGAACTTGAGGAGAGCCTTGATATATTCGAGATGGCGGTCGCGAAAGTTAGTAATTCAAAGTGAACGATCCTAAATGTATGATTTCGACGCTCTCGTTGAAGAGGTCCTGAAACAGAAGCCGGACCTTGGTCGAGCTAAGCTAGACCAGCTCATTGAAGAAAAGAGGAGTGTAGTGGGAGGAGGATACCTGACTGACCAAGGAGCTCTTTTCCTAGTTGCAGGAGAGCTCGGCGTTCAATTGAAAGGTATTGATTCCGACCTTACTCTGAGAGATCTTTACATCGGAGCTAATGACATAACAGTCGTAGCAAGGGTACTGGCAGTATATCCGGTCAGCACATACGCGAAGAAAGAGGGTGGCGAAGGAAGGTACAGGCGCCTGAACTTGTTTGATAAGAATGGGATAGTGAGATTGACCATGTGGGAGGAGTTGGAAGCGATAGAGAGGCTTGGTGTAGGAGTGGACACTCCATTGAGGGTGGCGAGTGCGTACGTCAAGCCAAGTTTGGATGGAAAACCGACATTGAATTTGGGGAAGAAAGGAAAGATAGAGGTTCTAAGGGATGAAGGTCTGATTACCAAGATGCCTTCCGTCTCTGAACTTCAGATAGATATCGCTGCTATAACTGAAACTGATGTGATAGCAGTGCGCGGGATAGTCCAATCCGACAGTAAAGATTCTGAATTTACTAGAGGAGATGGTTCGCGGGGTACGTTGAAACATTTCACGCTCGGAAGCGAGAGTGGAAGCAAGCAACGGCGAATTGTCATTTGGAATGGCAGTGACCTTCCTAGTCTTAGGTCAGGTGAGAGAGTGAGAGTTACGAACCTAAGATTGAAGCAGCAAACGTATGGAGATTCGGAATTGCACGGCGATTCTGGAAGTAGGATTGATGTGATTCAGAATGAATCACAAGGTACCTTGCTTTTGGTAGTCGGATCTGCGGGTGTGCATGATTCGACTGAATTTTTGGTAGCGGATGCGACGAGAACCTTGTTTCATCTCAATTTGAAGGATGAAGCGGTCGAGTCAGCGCGGGCGGTGAAAGAAGGAGATATCATCGAGGTGATGGGGAATGAAAAGTATGAAGACATGATCATATGCACGAAGAGTGATTCAGTGAAACGAGTTAATGCCAAGTCAAACCTCTTGCCCTCGTTACAGTCGTTGTTCGTCAAGGTGAAAAATGTGGAGGTTGCTTCTGGACCCTTATTGATGGAGGTAATCGCCCTCTCGAAAGGTTCCGTGCAGGATGTACGTCTTAAGGACGGCTCAGTCGTGAAGAAGGGAGAACTTCTAGTTGGTGACGATACTGGTGAAATCAAGCTCGCTGCTTGGAGGGAGAGTTCTGAAAAGCTTGAAGGAGTCCAGGAAGGAGAGAGGTTGCAGATTATTGGCGCTACGCTTCAGAGGTCGAGGATGAATACTCCATACCTTCAAATCGGTAGGATTTCCAGCGTGAGAAGAATGAAAGGTGTTTCTGCTTCTGACGATAACTTACGCCTTTGACCGTCTTAGGACCTCGTATTCGTATACGAAGATTATGATGAGAGCCGCAACGAATAGTGTTATCATCAGTCCGCTCAAGAAGCCGTAGAAACTATCTGTACTAAGTATCGGGAAGTTCAAGGTTGACCCGTTCGGCATCAAGTCTGGTAATAAGTTTTGTGAACTGATTGAATGCCGGGGGCGGGATTCGAGCCCGCGACCTTCGGGAGTCTCTCTCCGGAATCCATCCTAGCCTGGGATTATGAGTTTCGCCCACATCTGGGCGTAGCCGGCGCTATGACCAGGCTAAGCCACCCCGGCAATCTGCAGAAGCGCCAATATCATCTCATTTAAGTTGCTCTACTTCCGTTTAGCTAACGACCTTGCGATCACTGCCAATATCACCCCTATCCAATATTCCGAGTGTGTGATGATGGTCGACAGACCCATTGTTAGTGCCGAGTAAGCTATGGTAATGGCTAATCCCAAGAAACCCCCCCTCCGCCAAGGGCAATCATGAGTCTTGCCGTAAAGAGGCGTCCAAACAAAATTGCTATTCCTCCTAGAATGACCGTTATCCCTCCCAACGCAATGAGGAGAGTCAGAACTTGGATTGTAAGGCTCGCGAATTCGCCGGTCAATCCAAGTGGATAGTTAGCGACTTTGTCCTTGAGGAAGCTTAGAACGGAAAGAAGGAAACCATGGGCCGCGAGTCCGCTTGTCACGATGAGAAAACCGCCAGCTAAAGCAAGCATCCCAGCGATTCCAGATCTTAGGTTCCTTATGGTCAAGGTATCGTATGATATCAACAGAAGGGAATTAAAGACTAAAAAATCGCACTAATCGGCTCGAATCTTAAGCCTCGGTAGCTCAGTGAAAGCCGAGTGACTTTCGAGAAACCTGGTTAGAGCACCACCTTGGTACGCTAAAGCTCAAGGAGGTGGGGGTCGCGGGATCGAGTCCCGCCCGAGGCTTTCTTCATAGTTGATTCTTCAAACACTTTTAATTGATACCTGAATTGCTAACGATTGATGATAGTCCTCAGTAAGAAGGAGATTATTTTTCTAAAATCGCATGAATTGTGTAGGTTTGCGACTGTATCCACAGACTGTATGCCTCATGTGACTCCTGTGGTGTACGCTATGGATGGTGAGAATATCATTATTGCGATTGACTATGGTACAAAGAAGTTCGGTAATCTGAAGCAGAACCAGAAGGTATCCCTCGTTGTTGACACATACAGACCGAATGCCGGTCTTATGCTACAGGGGACGTGTCAGATGTTTGAAACGGGTGCCGAATATATGAGGTTAGTGAAAATCCTTTTCGATCGATTCGAGTTCTACAGAAAGAATCCTTGGGCAGAGGGGGAGTCGCCAATTTTGAAAGTTGTTCCCTCAAAGAGCGCTAGTTGGGGATTGTAAATGATAACGAGATTCTTTTAAGCCGTTTGCTTGTGTGGAAGGTGTGTCTGCGGGGGTCGCCCAGCCTGGTCAACGGCGCGAGAGATATAATCCGCGTGGCTCAGGTTCAAACTGATATGGGATACCTCGTCCCTTAGGGGTTCGTGGGTTCGAATCCCACCCCCCGCACCATTGCATCTTCATGCTTGCTAAGTTGCTCAATGTTGTGCGGGTGGCTTTGGTTGAAGTTGACTAGGTGCTTTGTAGCACACTCTTGCCAAGTTCCGTAATTGTGTATTTGCCTGGATCCCCGAATAAGTCCACTTTGTACTCAATCAAGCCGAGTCCAAGTAGCTCGCTAACAGGCCAACGCGTGTTCCACTGAGAGTTGTTCCTTACCGCCAAGTCTATTTGTGCGTTCGATAGCCCGTCCTTGCTTTTTGCAACCGCTGATAGTATTCCCAACAAGGGCTCGGAGCTCCTGATCTTGTCTGCTGCTTTCTTCTGCTCAGACTCGCTCTCGGGCCAGACCCATATTCCCCTCATGCTAAGAGGTAGCAACAATGCATTGATAACAACTACGAATAGATTGAAATGCTTTAACGATTCAATCAATTGTTTTTAGTCTGGATGGAGAAAAGAGTTTCCATAGCAGAGAGTGTTGTTCTTCAATGGAGACAGTACAGCAATACGTCGATAGGAAAGCCGGGCTCGAGGAGCGCGTGCAGGGACTGGAATCAGAGAGATCGTCACTGATAAGCGACATAGCGTCTTTGAAAGAAAGGTTGGCTATTTTGGAGCTTGAGCACAACGCCACCTCTCTTGCTACTGAAGTGGAAGCCCTTAGAACTGAAAAATGTGTTTTGGAAGAGAAGATAGCGACGTACATAGTCGAGTCTGCACCGACAGGCGAAGGGTATCAGATCTAAGCGAATTTAGCGACTCTCGCCTCGAGTTCTCCTTTCTCTTTTTTCAGATAGGTTATCTGTTCTTCTAACGAACGCAATCTAGTTTCAAGTTGTCTTACCTCTGATTCTTTCTTGGTTCTGTCCAAGACGGTCTCTAGATCTTCGTGTTGTTTCTTCAGTTCTGTATGATCTCTCTTCAGGGCCTTCAAATCTGTTTGAATTTGTTTCAGTTGATCCTCTGCGATGATTAGGTAACGTTGCCTGCTGACGACGATTGGGAACTTGGTTCCACACTTTGGGCACTGATACATTCCAACCTTCCTTTCCGTTAGGCCTCGTTCTCCTTCCTTCGGTTCTACTATTACGGAGAACACTCTTGCTGGTGATTGTATCTTGGTTCCACAGCTAGGGCAAGCCGGCAAAGTTGTGCATCAGTACATGTTGTTGATAATCTGTTAAATCTTTATTGTCACTCGCGAATCGATTCCAACTCGGAAACAGCTGACCAAAGAGTAACCCTTGCGAATGACGGCATGTTGGGATCTTGGGCGACTTCATCAAGCATGCTTATCGCGTTCGCTGCTCTTACGGCTAAGCTAAGTTTGGGATCTTGGAGCATGGCTACCGAGTCTTTCACAATTTTCCTGATATTTCTCGGAGTTATATTTGAATCGGCGATCTGTTGCAGGCTGGTCATGGCTTTCGTGAGTTTCGCTTGGTTCTCTTGCTGTTTTCTTAACTTGCTACTCAAATCTGGCACCTTAATTACTGGCGAGGTTCTTTGGCATGCATTTACAGGGATATTTGGTTTTCTCTTCCTGCTTGGGCTCAAGTCTTAATACTATCAAGGTGCTTCAGTGCGTGTTTGAGTGATTCGTCGAAGGAGAAAATGCAGATGACGGTGGAGCTGATGAGGCGAGGTGCGGTCATGCTCAAAGATCCATGCCAAGTTTGTAACGGAGTTCAGGTGAGATACCATGGTAAGATTTACTGTACTAATCACGACAATCTTAGTGGTATTCTGTCGACGACCGAAGTCACTTACGCTGATACCTCGGCAAGTTTGAGGGAGTTATTGCTCATTAAGCTAAGGGATGCGATGTCTTTGCTCGAAACTGAAAAGGATGTTGAGAGCCAAGATGCTTTGGTTTCTCTACTTCTGAAGTATGTAGAGTTGCTGAACAAGTTACCCGAATCAAGTTGAGATAGAGCTTAAATGATGATATTTTTTGCGCTCTCGATGGCTCTCAGATTGGGACAGAGAGTACCCCAGTTTTGTCTTCCTGATCATAATCACGAGAATCGGAAATTAGCTGAGTTTCTCGAAATGGGGACCACTGTGATAGCTTTCTTTCCATTCGCCTTTTCAGGAGTCTGTGATAGGGAGATGTGCACTTTCAGAGATAGTTTGTCGAGGCTCAACGCGTTGAATGGTAATCTTGTCGGGGTGAGCGTGGACAGCATTTACGCGCTCAAGGTTTTCGCTCAAACGTATAATCTCCAGTTTCCCTTGCTAAGCGATTTTAACAAGAAGGTTTCGCGTTCTTATGGAGCGCTGCATGATACATGGGTGGCTTGGGGGTATAGAGGAGTCTCAAAACGGGCAGTGTTCGTTGCTGATAGGAGGGGTGTTTTGCGGTACAAGTGGATCACTGATATTCCGAGTAACGAGCCTCCCTACGGAGAGATCGAGTCAGTTGTAGGTAAACTAGGTTCGTAGTGGCGTTTTTATACAGGTTCGTTGCAAGGGATTAACGAATGGAACAGCAGACGAAAACGATTAAGCCGGCGATGGAGATAACTGAGAAAGCGGCCGCCGAGCTTGTTTCCTACCTAGCAAAGCAAGGTAAGCCTAGCGGCGGGTTGAGGGTTTTCGTTTCGGCTGGAGGTTGTTCAGGTTTATCGTACGGAATGGTTCCTGAAGAGAAGGTTACGGAGGATGATTATGTTATCGTTGAGCATGGAGCTAAGCTCATAGTGGACAAATCGAGCATGCCGTTTATAGCAGGCTCAATGATTGATTTTGAGAGTGACAAGTTGATGGGTGGGGGATTCGTCGTGAAGAATCCCAATGCTGTCTCTACGTGCGGCTGTGGCGAGTCGTTCAAGACCGCCTAAGTGAGCAGATTCAGCTCTGAACGAGTCAGAATACGCCGGGGATGGGATTTTCACCTATGGAAGACCCTGTAAGGGTTTCCTCCACTAGGCTTTGAACCCATATGACCGTTAGGTCACGGGCTGACCAGCCTTTCAGATCTCGAGTTGCGGATCCACTTCTCGCAAGCAGATTGCCCGCGCGTTAGCCAGACTCCGCCACCCCGGCGAATTCTTGGTCACCTTTACCTATGTATTATCTTTTAACAGAGAGTGATTTGCTAATGCTTGGTGGTTAATCATACCTTTACGTAATTGGGACGCCAACTTCTCGTCTCATCGTCTAGTTGTGTATATTGGAAATCCTCGTAGATTAACGGAAATTTGTCTTTCATAATCCGGGCTACCTTATCGAATACGGATCTTATTTCGGCTTCTGCGGACTCGGCAGTTCTCATGGTTATGACATGACGTATCGCGCGGTGATTCGCCGACCAGATTATGGTTGTAGCCATTCCTTCGGGGAGGATTCTTCTTATGGCTGAAGTGATGCGCTTCTTCAAGTCGAAGTTCATTTTGTTCCAATCATATGATTTCTCCAGATTGTGGTATTGGTTCTCTATGTCTCCCATAATTGATTGAAAATTGGATTTTTTGTCTCGTAGCTCTGGAGGGAGCCAGAGGTTGAACCCCGATGGCCTTACATATCTAAGGGATTCCTGACTTATCGCGACTCCGGGTCTGTGTCTCACTAATTCGTGGGTGAGGACCCTACTGACGTTGAGGAATGCGAATGTGCAGGTAGCATGCTCGAAAATTGAGCCGTCGCCTTTTGCCAATGTGTTTTGTATGTATTCTTCGGAACTCTGTCTTATCTTAGTCACGTTTGGGTTTAGGCCAATTCCGAAGCTCTTGTAGCAGGTTCTTCCTGCGACTTCAGTCAATAACTCTCCGTCTGACTTGGAGGTTGCTTTGGTCTTCGCCAACCAGGTGCGAGCTGTGGATTGGCCTAGAGAGGCAAGCATTTTCTGTAGCTGGTCAAAGTCGATTCTGGTCTCAGCTATCAGGTAGACTTCCGGTTCGACAAATTTCATAGTGATTGGTCGTATATGGATCCGTCGCGCTATTTAATGTGCTCTTTTTTCCGGAACTTGATTAACGAAATACTTGCTTGAGGAAAATGTGCGCGGCACTCCAGGCGTCTTGAGTTGCATCTCTGTCGTAATCATGTTTGTTCATCTCGTTGAAGAATTCATGT
>JAHFOH010000203.1:1616-2971 GCA_023266955.1 Nitrososphaerota archaeon | reverse complement strand
ACGACTCCGATACAAGCTTACACCATACTCATTAATGGAACCGCCTCCCCAATAATCAATGGAACGTTAGTCAAGGTATCGCACACTGTGACCTATTCTCTGAACGTTGTTCCTCCGGCCTTCGACTTCTTCATTGCCCTCAGCCCCTCAAGTGGTAACGTCGCACCAGGACAGTCCCTGACAAATATCGGGATATTCGTATTTACAACTACTGGTGTAACAGGAACCGTAACTTTGACTAATCCTCCTACCGTCATACCCTCAGGCGCGGGGGTAACAACCACCATTACTGGGCTGTTATTTGGCTCTACCTCCGCCAACAATCCTTTCATAAGTAGCTTCACAATCACAACTAGTGGGGCAGCATTAGGAACTTACACCATCGTCGTAGAGGGAACCGGAGGGGGTCATACTCGTCAGGCTATTTTCACACTGCTTGTCTCCCAGGCTGGCATAGTGTGCGAACAATTTGGAAGCCTCTGCCTCAGTTTTCCTAGTTTCCAGTATTCTTCTCTGGGAAATAGTTCCTCGACCACGGCACTAACTACGACGCTAACCAACAACTTTGGAATTTCGAGTTCAGATTGTCCATCAGGTTGGTGTCCCGCATCCAATGTGACTAACTCGCTGATACCCTTCGGTGCGATCATCTGGCGATTTGACATAACCAACACAGATCCCTTTGGTCGAACTGTCACACTATCTAGCTCATCAGAGATATTCTTCATTTCAGGTAAAGGAGCCAATACATTCGAATACTTTATCGTAAAGAACGCCACTAGCGGTAGCAGTGGTGCGTCAAAGGCGTTCTCGCCCTACACATCCCCGCTTGTGATAGGCAATGGTCAGACCGTCACTCTGTACTTCGCGGTAAAGTCTGGAGGCGGCAGCAATCCAACCGGATCGTTGACTGCCGGTCAAAGGTTCGGGTCGATAATTCTACTCTTCGGGCAGTTCACTGGCGGGACGTGCTCGAGTCCATGCCCTAACAGCCCCTTCTCCCAGACAATTCCCTTCGAAGCAGTGCAGGTGAACTAGGATGAGCGGACCTGGTTTCCGACTGATTGCTAACATCACAGCAACGCTCTCTAAGGGTGAGACAAGATGAAATCATTCCCAGAATATCAATGCATGTTTAAATGCGTCCATATTGGGTGGGCAAGTAGGGAACAACTGGCGGACCAAGATAGAAGATAGTGAGATTAGAATGGCAGCAAGTTCTTCTCTTGAGAAAATAGAAAAGAAGACTCCTAGAGCTATTCTTGATAGGTTCAACATACTATCCCTAAGGGCTGATATAACTGATCAGTCAAAAGTTCTGACCAAATATCCAGTAGAGGCAGCGGAGGTGCTGA
>JAHFOH010000203.1:0-1606 GCA_023266955.1 Nitrososphaerota archaeon | reverse complement strand
CGTTACGCTATTTCAAAGATTGCCCACGAAAGTTGTGAATTCAAGCCGAAATCGCTATTAGGTGATTTAGAATGAACTCGTCCGTAGAAAAGAAAGCGTGTGGGTCCCACTGCCTAAAGCTGATATACCTAGGCGAAAATGGACGGGTGGAACCAGCCCGAAGATGGTGAGTTTGCTAATTTGAGCTCAGCAAAAACAAGCAAGATTGAAACGAAGACACCAAGGGCCATCCTAGACAGGTTCAACATACTATCACTGAGAGCTGATCTAACTGATCAGTCAAAAGTTCTGACCAAATATCCTGTAGAGGCAGCGGAGGTGCTGATAGTTGATGAGAAAGGGAAGGGAAGATACCTCATTAATGAACCCCTAGTGACACCAGAAGAAATAGAGTTATACAAAGTTCTAATGGCCTCACTCTACTACTCCCTTAAACCCACTCCCAAAATAGTCGATCCAGTCAAGTATATTGAAGACTTCATCAACGAATCAGCAAAAGAACTTGAAGTAGAAGAGAAAGTCAAGCAAAGCTACCCAACCCTTCGATACTACATTAGCAGAGACGCCGGCGGCTACGGCATCCTTGATATTGTTATGAAAGATCCAGCAGTTGAGGAGATAGAGAGCAGTGGATTCCAAACACCTGTGAGTGTGGTTCATAGAGATTATACGGAATTCCTCAGGCTCGAAACAAACATTTCATTAGAAAACGAAGATAGAGTTAGCGAGGTCGTTCAAAAGCTCGCCCAGAAGGGCGGTAAATCAGCTACCGTGGCCTATCCATACACCGATTTCATTCTTCCAGAAGGCCATCGAGGAGCCGTCACATATTCAAGCGAAATTTCGCTTCCAGGCTCAACCTTTGATATCAGAAAATTCCCTCAAGACCCCTTAACTGTTAGCCACCTCATCAAGAACAAGACCATCTCACCACTAATGGCCGCATACCACTGGCTTCTCCAAGAACACAAGGGCTTCACTCTAATTACCGGGGCCATATCCTCAGGTAAGACAACTACGCTAAATGTACTTCTAAGCATGCTCCATCCGAATGCTAAGATCCTAACCGTTGAAGACACACCCGAGCTTAGAGTAGTTCATCAAAATTGGATAAGGTTCATAACCAGATCCGCCTACACATTAGGAGCAAGAGAAATAGCTCTATTCGACCTGGTCAAAATGTCCCTGAGGTATAGGCCCGACTACCTCGTCTTAGGAGAGGTCAGAGGAGAGGAGATGCAGTCACTGGTGCAGGCCGCAGCTGTCGGTCACGGAGCCTTAACGACCCTCCACGCTGAATCACCTCAGGCAGCTCTCGTGCGTATGAGATCCCCGCCGTTAAATGTCGGAGAAAGCTTCCTGCTACTAATCTCAGGCTTCCTCCAGATGGCAAGAGTTGCAACTAAAGAGGGTACGCAGGTTAGGAGAGCGATTGCAAGCGTAGAACTCGTTCCAGAATACACAGCAACCTCACCTTTCAAACTCAAACCCCTCTTCGAATGGGATGCACGCACTGACTCTATTACTCCTGACGATCCGAGGGAGGTCCTCCGAAGGAGCACGCGGTTAGACATGGTCAGGCTGCTTAGAGGCTGGACTCCAGATG
>JAHFOH010000047.1 GCA_023266955.1 Nitrososphaerota archaeon | reverse complement strand
CGTTGATGATGAAACCGACGCCGACAATAATTCCTATCTGAAACACATCGAGCTGAAATAGCCCGAGAAAGACGGGAAAGAGTGTGGGCAGCAGGTGCACTGAACTATCGTTAGTAGCATGGTTCAGAGAAACAGTGTACAGAATCCTTTCTCTGCTACCCAATAGACGGCACAGGCAAATTGCTCGGTTGATAAGCTATGCGGACCATACTCGACTACCCGAAAGAAGTTGGACGGCCTCTACATTGGGAATGATTTTGTTCGTTTCAGATCAAAAATACCTTCACAGAGTTTGAGAGAAGCGTAAATTACGCATTCCCAAAAGTTTTCGACACTAGCCTCTAAACGAAAGTTGCCTGCAGCAAGCTCGAAACTTCTTAACCTCTAGCTAGGTCGCTCATGCCGCCTATCTTGCTCTAATCAGTTGTAGCGGTCGTTTTGCTCTACCTAAAACTTTGCTGGCGTTAAGGATCTCAATGCCGATGATCTTGCCCCTTTGCCCAACCTCTAGGTTGATGTTAGGGGCAAGCTCTATGAATCCTTCATCAGAGCCCTCCGCGACTATCAGGTAAAGACTGTCGCTTTCCTTATCATAGACAGCTTTCGGGTAGTCATTCTTCAACTTTCATCCATCTCTCGCTTCTCACTCTTGAGTCGATCTGTTCCTTGCTTATAGGGTGAGCTGTGACCATCAGTATAAAATCGTTCTTGACATCGTAGGCGACCAGGAAGAGTCGTTTCTTTCTTCTATACAAAGTGGTAGCTATCGCAATGTTATGTCCAGTGGTCGAGTCGATGAATTTACTTTCTGCCCTTTCATAGATTTTTCTCGGTAGTTCATCAGGAATGCCTCGAAGTTTCAGCCGCAGTTTGAGGTGATCGGTGTACCTTACTACAGCCAAGGCATAGGCATCTCTTCACATTGACGTTAGGTCATATACCAAAGGTTTAGCTACACCGATGTCGAGTTCTGACAAATCAAAATACGTGGTAACCATGAACTTGCCTTCGTTGATCGCGCACAATCAGATATCGCCGTCCCTCAAACCACACGCGATCTCTAGTAGTCTTCGCATGTAGCCCTTTTTGGATCAGAAGCTTGCGCACACCTTGTGGAATGCGTGCTAGGAATGTCTGCTCTTAGCCATCAGTAATTCTACGACTGAATCGACATTTTCACCCTTTATTGCAGATAAAGGCTGTATTATCGCTCTTCGATTAATTTTCTCAACTTCACTAGTAACCTCCGACAATTCTATATCAGAAACGGCATCGATTTTATTGATTAGAACAAGTTCCCCATAGGCGACTTTCCTCATCGTCAGCGGCATCTCCTCCATCAGCAACTTGAACTGTGTCGCATCCACCATGACTATCAAAGGAAGCATCCGAAGCGTGAAATCTTTCGCATGGCTGACGACCGAAAGTGTCTGCGAGGGGTCAGCGGCACCTGATGGTTCTAAAATGGCAATATCCGGCTTAATTCGTTTATCAACGGTACGAAGTGTCTTCAGGAGATCATCACCAAGCTGGCAGCAGACGCACCCTCCGAATAGTTCCTTTACCTTAAGACCGTAAGACCTTATCACCTTGTCATCAATGCCGATTTCTCCGATATCGTTAACAACGATGGCCACTTTCAGTCTGTAATCCTTGACCAGCCTTTTCGCTGACTGTATAATGAAGGTCGTTTTGCCACAACCGAAGAAACCAGAAACCACTAGCAACTTCATACCTAAGAACTCTTTTCCTCCTACAGCCTACTGCTCGTGATAGATAAAATTGCAGATTGTTTAAAGAACACTTTGGTACGCAAATGAGGAAAATTTTCTTATATCAAGTGGACGATGCTGTCTTACTCACTCGCTTGAGTAGAAACTGATGCCGGCAATGTTGAAGAGTCCCCTCGAAAAAGTCGAAAGAATCCTGAAGACACGGGGAAACGCCGGGAAGATATGTTCCTCGCCTCTACAAACCGCCACGGTTGAGCTAATGGGTGTAGTCGACACTTACTGGCCTGACGCCCACTTCGATGCCAACAAGATGGCGAAATTATCGACTGCAGCATATGAGATCGCCGGCATCGAGGGTTTAAGAGTGCCGTTTGATATTGGTATTGAGGCCGAAGCATTCGGTTGTGAAGTCAAAATAGGAAGGGCTGATATACCGCCATCTATCATGAACCCTGCATTCGCAGAGTTCGAAGAACTTCATATTCCCCGGAGCATCCAAGAGAAAGGACGCATCCCCACCCTACTTAGAGCCATTAGGGTATTGAAGGAAAAATATGGTGACATCCTACCCATTTATCCTATGATCATCGGCCCCATCAGCCTTTTGGGTTTCCTAGTGGGTATCGAGAAAACCCTCTACACTCTCTCCACCGAACCTGATGCCCTGAAAGGCGCGTTGGACCAGGTCACGCAGTTTAACATTGATTTGGCCAATACTACGGTGGAGGAAGGCAACGGTTTTCTCTGCATTGCGGATCCCGTGGCTTCTGGAGACCTAGTTGCGGCGGAGCACTTTGCTGAGCACATCCTTCCTCACTATCAACGCATAAGGCAGCGTGTTCATGGGCTGATCATCTTGCATATCTGCGGTAACACAAACCCTCTCCTACCCCAATTGCCTGACACTGGCTTCGAAGCTTTTTCATTTCAGGGGCCTGAAGTAGAGGTGAAAGACGCCAAGAAAGTTCTAGGTGGAAAAATGGCTTTGGTGGGGAACCTTCCCAATGAAACTCTTCTTCGCTTCCGCTCTCCACGTGCTGTCATGAATGGTTCAATCAAGGCTCTTGAAGATGGAGTGGATATCCTGGCACCAGCCTGTGGCTTCCATCCGCTTACGCCTCTGCAAAACATGAAGGCAATGGTCAGGGCTGTCGAGAAGTTCGCTTGACTGCAAGTAACAGACCGTCTCGTCAGCTTTAAATCCGGTAGTTTTCCTGATCCCAAAATTGGGTACTGCGAGTCTGCCAGAGCCTTAGGTCATTACGTTTCTTAGCCTCTCTCTCGATGTCGTCACTAGTCAGTCTGGTCTAGTTGGGCTCTCTGATCTTTCAGGCGAGCCCACTATTCATAGCTTTAGGTCAGGTCACCCCTTCTATTCGACTCATTCCAAACTCTGGTCTCCCCGGTACCTCCGTGACGGTCATCGGAGAGGGCTTCCCACTTATCGGCGCCGGGTCACGTGTCCACATAGATTTTCTTTATGCAAATCGACCGGCGACTGTTGCTGTAACAACACTAACATCTGAGGGCACTTTCAGGACCACTTTCAATGTGCCCGATTTCCCTCCTGGGACGTACCCCGTTTTCGTCTTGACCGCGGGCATCCGTGCTGATACCGAATTCACGATAACAAGCGTTTCTAATACAACTACGAGTACGCCCACGCACACTGCTCCTCCTACTACGGCACCTCCTGCTGCGGTCGCGCTGGCCGCTGATGCCGTCTTGATCGCTGGGGTAGCTGCAGCTGTAGTGGGAGCAGCGATAGCAGTGATCATACTAGGCCGAAGATAGCCCCTACTCAAGTCTGAACAAGTTCAGCTGGTAACGAGATATCGAAATGGTCCTAATAGTTGCATTAGGCGCTGCACGGGCTTAAACCCAACAACCTCGTCTGGAACGAGATGACTTTCTCCTCTGACATACGAGTCCATAACTCGTGCTCCTAGTTTAATGGAAGGCGGTCTATCGCTTTTGCACGGTCTGGCGGTTTCTGCCATTGACCACTATTGGCTGGGCCAAATTATCGTTTCCAGCATTGCTTTTGATTAAGTCACGCCAACGTATTGGCGGTGCTCTAAAAAATGGAATATCTCGATGAGAGGTTCAGAAACCCTAAAAGAGCACCCGATTGGATTGAATACAATAGATCGGGGAAATAACAAAGAACATGCGAGCTATCGCAAAGGTCTTAGAGCAAGAGCAGAACATCCTCATAGCATACCTCTTCGGCTCTCACGCCCGAGGTCGCGGAAACAGACATAGCGACGTCGATGTGGCTGTATACTTGAGGAGAGTGCCATCAAAACTGCTCGACTATCAGCTGAATCTGGCGGGAGAATTTTCTAAAGCGCTAGGCAATGAGGTGGACTTATCCATCTTAAATGTGGCCTCACCTCTTTTGAAATACCAAGTCATAAAGAAAGGGAAAGTCGTTCATTGCAGGGACGAAAGGGAAAGGGTTTCGTTCGAGTCTAGGGCTTTGGATGAATACTTGGATTTCGAGAGAATAAGTGCCCGGTACTTCGAGCAGTTGATGCGGAGAAGGTCGTGATAGATAGACAGCTACTCCTAGAGAAGCTTGCCAGGTTATCGCAGTACGTAGGCTACCTACGAGATATGCACGGCTTAGACTATAAGTTGCTGGAGACCGATTTCAGAAGTCGTGGTGCGGTCGAGAGGTACATGCACCTCTCGATCGAGACCGTCATTGACATAGGAAATGAAATCATCTCCTCATTGCAATTGGAGAAACCCGAACGGTATCGTGATATCCCGAGAATCCTAGTTGCAGAGAAGATCATTACAGCACGTCTTGGAAAATCTGTCGACGATATGATAGGGTTCAGAAACATTCTCGTTCACGACTACGCGAGGATCAATCTTCGGCTCGAATGGACTTTCCTGCGGAGCAGAGTAAAGGACCTCCGATCCTTTGCAAATCAGATCAAGAGATTCCTCACAGCACGGAGAGCGAAAAAGAGGCAGCCTAGTAGGTAGCACTCTAGTTTAGTAAAAGGTCCTCAATCGCTTTCGCCTCCGCGATAATTTCTGACAGCCGATTAAGCGACGCATCGACAGCTTCAGCGAATTTTCTCGCTCCTCCGAACTGAGTGAGTGTGTCAGCAGGGATGAATTTGAATAGAATGGCGCCTGTCCCCGGAGGCAGCCCCGCAAAGTGCACTGTGATAATGCCGTACTCGCGTAGCAGCAACATCGCAAGAGCCGCAGAAGCTTCGTAAGGAACTATGGGCGTAGAGGTTACTCCCGCGCGTTCCATGGCAAGTTCAAGGATGTCGTCAGGCAGTAGTTGGGCAGTAACCAAATTCTCAACCAAACGCTTTCCGAATTTCTTCCGCAACTCGACTGCTACACTCTTCGTTGTCTCGACCAATGACGACACATCTTGTGGGTTATAGGCTTGCAGGGATCGCAAAATGGGTCCGTAGAGCATCGGTCTAGCTTCGAGGGCCAGCTCAGAGCCCTTAGCACGAATCTGCGCGACGATTTCCTTATCGCCAGCCAGAAGCCCAATGCGCGGCCCACGACAACCATACTTATCAAGTCCAGTAGCTCCAACATCCACACCCAGTTCCAGCGTCTTAGGCTGATTCAGCAGTGCGGGCCCAACTCTCGCGCCACCTGCGTCGTCCATGTATACTGGGACGGCATGTCTTTTGGCAAGCTGAATGATTTCTGTCATTGTATTTACGGGCAGAATGTCGTATGTAACCGCCATGCGTGTCAGGACCACTAGAGAGACCTTCTCCTCTTGTTGCAATGCCGTCCCGAATTTTTCAACACTCGTAGTGTCGACGAACTTTGCGCCAGCCAGTTTAGCGGCGCGGAGCACTGTGGCATGAGTGTAACTTGCAGATACTCCGAGAACAACTTCGCCGGGCCTTACCAAAGCCAAGTGAGTAGCTAGAGTAGCTGCGGCCATCCTATTGAAGACTGCGACATCATGCGCCTCTGAATTTCCTCCGAGATGGGAAAGGGTGGCTGCACGCAGTTTTTCATAAAAGAGGGCGGGCGATATTTCATCATCAAGGGGATCGTCAGAAGCTCCAGCTAGTACTATTCTCCTCTCTAACCCGGTGAAGTTAAACACCGAATCCAAGCCTTGATGTTGAATCCTCGTTTCGATCAACCGCCACGCCTTCAAGAGCTTCTGCATATCACGCTGCGTGTCGCTGAGAATCCTCCCTCTGGCGTAGGGCAGGGTTTCAGCGAATGGATTTCCGAATCTGTCTGTTTTCATCCCCTGGACTTCCACACGAGCAGACATATTCAGCGAGCCAGCCTAGACAGTTGTGCCATTTAGCTTAAGCGCTGCCTCTTCTACCAGTTTCTCGAATGGGTGTAGCCACTGCAGCCGCCAACAGAGCTGCAATCATCAGCAAGACGATCACAGCCGCAAAACTCCGCGTTACGTCACGGAGCAACCCGGCTGTAAACGGACCGACTATCCCGCCGATGAACCCCACAGAGACGATTATTCCTGAGGTCCTGCCGAGGGCCGACGCGTCGACCAATTCCACCGGGAGGATGTAAACGACTACGATGATGCCCGCGGTGGCAAAGCCTAACACAGCCGCCAAAAACCATCCAAAGGCGAGTGGCGTGACCAAAAGCCCATACGAGGCCACGGCCGCTACGAGGGCGAGAATCCATAGGAAGGGCTTGCGACGGCCAATACGATCTGACAGAAAGGGAATGATGAATGTCGCCGGGATCGCTAGGAAGTAGGCCATCGAAGCCATTAAGCCTGCCTCGTTAGGCGGACTGCCACGCTCCGTGAAGATCGTAGGTAACCATCCGCCGAGGGTGTAGAAGAAGATATTCATACAGGATAGAAGGATGGCGACGAGCCAGATCTGACGGTTAGCCCAAATGCGATCACCCTTTGTTCCCCAACCGCCGTGGGAACCCCTGACCACATCAGATGGAGGGGGGTTACGCGCCACAAGCCACCATGCTCCGGCTCCAAGCGTGCTGAGAAGCCCGAAGAGAAGCAGGATGTTGCGCCACGAGCTGGCGAGCAGAAAAGAGATCGGAAGCGTGGCTGAAATGCCAAGCGCCGCACCAGCAAACAAACTCGCCATGTAGATACCAGTGACTCTACCTAGATATTCACGAGGAAACCACCCCGCAGCCAGCTTAGGAAGGTTCGGTAACAGGAACCCGTAGCCCAGCCCCACTAAGGCCATCAAGAGCAACAGGCTAAGGTACTCAGGAGCTAGTCCCCGCAGCGGAGCGCCAACTCCAACCAGCGTGGCGCCGATCCCCACGACCCTCTTAATGCCGACTTTATCACTCGCATACCCACCAAGCAGGGCTCCGACGACGATCATGATAACGAGTAAAGAGAAGAGGAAACCCGCCTCAGCGAAGGTCAGTGTAAGGTCGCTAATGATCGCCGAGAGCAGTGGCGAAACCGTGAGAATCGCAAACAGTGTAAAGAACCCCACAATGGCGGCTAGGCTCAACGTAAGCCAAGCCACCATGGGAGGCTTCTGAAAGGTCACTAGCGAGCTCCGGCTCGATGCCTGCAATACCTTTACTCATAAAGAGTTTGTAGCTATACAAGGAAAGTGAAACCACGCCGCGAATGCTTTCCATTGGTTTGCACCCTAGAAAGCTTTCCTGATATGCGGATTGCTCGCAGGATAGACATCGAAGTCGTGGATCAAACACTTCAGAACAGGCTAGATGTTCCGAGCAGCACTATTCGATAGCCTAGCTCAAATACATGAGCTTCGGATTTGATAAGATCCGAGTGTCCAGCGCTTCATCAATACCATTATGTACTGAATAGCTTCGCGTAGAAGTCTTTCGTCTAGACCGCTACGCAACTCGTGCTTTCTAAGATGGTCTTCGTAAAGGTAGAGTGGCGTTTCGCTGTTACAGTGAGGGCACTTCATTGGGAAGAGCTGGTCGAAGAAGCACATCCAGCATACCACTCCTTAGGAATCGATTAGTCTGCGACTCCGTATGTAAACGTTGCTCCGCGCGAAGTAAAAGGAGCGAAGAGTTGGCGTGAGGAGTTATTCTGCCCGCGATCTCTCAAAAGCGAGATTTCGAAAGCGGTTGCGTGAAAAAATTTTTTTCAGGTTTTGTTGCGTATCGGACGACTTGGTTATCTAGAACTCATCGAGGTCCCGGAGAACATTGCAGTACCCAGACAAGAAAGCGCTTATCTCGCCAGTGACTGGATCGTAGCTATGCCTCTCGGTATTGCCAACATCTCGTCCGTATACATGGACGCTCATTGATGTTTTTTCAGAAATATTGTCGACCCGGTGTATGCCTGCTCTACCCAGCACCGATACCTGATCTCTCTTGTTAATCCTCTCACTAACCTTCTCTAGCTTGGCCAATCTAGGATTTGAGCCATCGTCAGATCTTCGGTAGATAGCCTCCCTCTCTTCTCCCTCGTACACTCCAATTAGTGCCCACGTAAGATGATCATGGATCGGCGTTGTTTGACCGGATTGCCATACCCCTCCGATAACTGAAAAGGCCTTGTCCTTAGGCATGTAAATCAGGTTAAAGGCGAACCTGTCTTGCCTCGGCTTGAACGCTTCTGGAGGCACCGAATTCGGATTCGCAAGAAGTCTCTCTAGAAGTGGTCTGAGGCGCCTGAGAATCTCCGATTCCGTCGAATACTTCCGCACAACCGAATCGGTATCTCGGGTGAACTGTTCAAGAGAATAATTTGGCGAATAGATCAGCCCAACATCCGAGCCTTCTTCTATAAGGTCTTTCATAAAGCAAACGCTTTGCCAATGACTTCTTAGTATATGAAATTGATGCCGAAGGGGGAGCAATACGACCAAGACGTAAGATGGCGCTGAGAACGGCCAAAAGAGTGGTACCAGTTTATGCTGGCTCCAAG
>JAHFOH010000202.1 GCA_023266955.1 Nitrososphaerota archaeon | reverse complement strand
CTCCCTTGGGCATTGCGTTGGAGGGCTTGACCACCAGGCTTCCTGATGTGGCAATTGCTGTTAGTCAAATGACTGCTGACAGACTCATTCATCTCTTTGGCTTAGCGAAAGGGAAGATTAGGGTTATTCCGAATGGTGTTGATCTTCCGCTCTTTGAGAGTGTTAAGGCTGAGAGGGAGAGACATAAGATTGTTTTTGTCGGTAGGCTGAATCCTCATAAGAAGATTGAATGGTTGTTAGATGCTTTCGATAGAATTAGGGATGAGTTTCCTGATGCTATTCTTGAGTTTGTGGGTGATGGTGTGATGAAGAATAAGCTTCAGGGGAAGGATGGAATTGTCTGTAGGGGTGCTGTTGATGATGTTGAATTGGTTAGGGCTTTGAAGAGTGCTTGGGTTTATGTTCTGCCTTCGATACGTGAGGGTCAGAGTATTACTACTCTTGAGGCTATGGCTGCTGGTACTCCTCAGATTGTTGTTGATGCTCCTGGGAATGGTGCCGCTGAGCTTGTTCGTTCAAGTAGGAGCGGCTTGGTCGTGAATCCTTCAGCCGGAGGAATCCAGGACGCGTTAGTCGCACTCATCAGGAATCAAGGGCAGTGGGCTCAGTTCCATCGGAGGAGTTTGGAATTTGTGGTCAATTACAGTTGGGATAGAGTCGCTAGGAGTTACTTGCAGACCTACCAGTCGATGCTGAATTAAAACGCTAATGCTTATCGCTAGGCTACTGACTACGGTTCTGAGGAAGACAGGTGCTGAGATATTTGTTGTGTTAGGCAGCTTCTTGACTTTTATTCATGTTTGGGGTTTGATGGCGAGTACATTCTTTCCTCCGGGTGTTTCGGCTGGTCTTCAGTATGGTGCCGTTCAATCGTACCTAGAGGGCTCTCAGACAGGATTCGTCTCACTCTATGTTCTTCTAGTTAGCGCTGTTGTGAAAGGTCTTGGTTTCAGTGTCTTTGATGCAATGAAGATTGTAGCTGCGGGGGCATTTAGCTTAATGCCCATGGCTGCTTATCTTTGTGGTAGAGGGGCTTTAGGTAGTAGAGCTGTGGGTTTATTCGCTGCTTGGCTTTTGGCGCTATTTCCTACTTTCGTGCCTATTGTTTGGGCCGGCAATTATGATTTGGTGCTGGCTGTTCCACTGTATACCTTCGCGTTAGCTTTTGGTTTTCTGTTGTTAAGGTCTCGGAGGTTGTTGCATCTAGCTCCTTTTTCCATCTTGATTGTGGCGGCGATGCTGGCTTTTGCCTCATCTAACGTAGCGAGTTCTCTGGAGGGGATTCATCCCTTCGTCTTCGCTGTCTCTTTTGTTGCTGCTCTGGGTGCTTACGTTTTGGTGAAGAAGAAATCCTTCAGGCTAGCTCTTATTTTGATTACGGCAGCTGCTGTGCCTCTGGCCCTAGGCTCTTTAGCTGGCTCCGCTTCGTCTGTCATCATACTTCTTTCTATTCCTCCCCTTGTTGTCCTCGCCTCGTCGCCTTTTCTCTGGTTTAGGAATGCATACGTGATGAGTAAGCATGAGCGAAATCCTGAGGGTGCGACGTATGAGTTGACGGTGGAGATTGGCAAGGGTTCAGCCATAGTCTTAGTGATTCTGCTGACGCTTTCATCGCTTGGTGTAGGTTTTGCTCAGTCTACTTCTTCGTTGAGTGTTAACAGGGTTCCAGAAGTCTTTGATAGCCGGGATATGTTGAAGGCTTTGCAATGGATGAAGGATAATGCTGGGGATAAGGCAGTTGTCGCTGCGCCTTCAGTGTTAGCTGGCTGGATTGAAGGGTATTCTGGTAAGAGTTCGAGGAGTTTGGATCAGCAGGCTTACGCTGCTCTTGTTTCTACGAACTTTAGGATTATGAACGGGTATATTCGGGTTGATGAGTGGGAGCCTTATGCGACTCTTCGGTCTCCTTCTATAGCGCTCTTCAATGGTAAGGATTATGATTACTTGTTTCAGATCGACGATTCTTTTGTCAGAACTACTCTGATTAAGGATGGGAGGGC
The DNA here is from genome assembly GCA_023266955.1 of Nitrososphaerota archaeon. Classification (GTDB taxonomy): domain Archaea; phylum Thermoproteota; class Nitrososphaeria; order Nitrososphaerales; family JAHFOH01; genus JAHFOH01. Next base: position 1,018 of record JAHFOH010000202.1, on the reverse strand, counting down.
GTGGGTTGAAAGTGCTTTTGGAGCTGTCTATCTAGGTTATGAATGGACTCAGCAAGCTTCAGATAGTATTACGCTGAAGCAGTCGTTCAAGAGTGCTGGGCTCATTATTGAGAAGACGCTGACTGTTTCTAAGAGTAGGCCTCTGATCGATCTGTCCTACGTTATTCGACCGAGGCAGGGGGTCTCTCTGTTGAAGATGTCGTTTGCACTGTGGGCTGAGGGTGATAGAGCTGTTGTTGTAGCCAGTCAAGATGGTGGGCGGATCCGTTTGGAGATGGGTAGGGAGACTTTGCTGATGGAGATCTTGGAGGATTTTGTTGGCGTGAGTCATGTTGTTTCTGAGGGTGATCAGGAGGGTGTGGTTGTTCAATTTGCCGCATCGGATGGTTTGGTGAAAGCTGGTTTTAGATTTCATGTTCTGAGTGCTAAGAATTCTGGTGAGGCTATTCTATATGCTTCGGCCTCTGATATGGTTTCTAGGAACGGTATCACTCACATGGTGGCGAGCTCTTTTGATGTGGAGTATGTGGTGAAGGCTCTTGCTAGGCCCTATGAATCTCTGACTTTGAATGACGCGTTTTCTAGAGTGTCCTTTGAGTATTCAGGATCTGTTTGGGTTGAGGCTCCGTACAGGGGCGTTGTCAAAGATGAGAGAATCTCTAGTGGAGGCTCGAGTTCGGTGCGCTATGAGACCACTAGTCTCTCCATCGATAAAGTAGTCACTTTGGCTGATTACTCGGCTCGTATAGAGTATGACGTTTCGACTAAACTCTCGCCTTCGCATCTGATGGGTATGGAGTTGGATCTTTGGGTTCCTTGGAGTCGGGGTTTGGAGCACTTCTCTAAGGGGTCTGAGGATGTTAAGCTGGTATTAGATAGAGGCGAGTTGATGCTGTCTTTTATTGGTAGGATTCTGTCTGTTGAAGTTTCTCCTGATCCTACATATCGTCAATTGAGGGTTCATGCTGTATTTGGGATGGAGGGTTCTTCTGATCGGGCTGGGGTGATTGTCGAGAGC
>JAHFOH010000003.1:16132-27852 GCA_023266955.1 Nitrososphaerota archaeon | reverse complement strand
CGAGGCTATGAAAAGTTATCCACAGGCTCAGTTATCCACACATAGGCAGTTTCTATCAGATGTGTGTGATAGATTTTGCAATCTGTGGATAACTCTGTGGATAAGATCGCAGATTCAACGCTAGGGGTGTGAGGTGGGCCAACATATAGCCCAACCACTAAAACGTCTCAAAACGCACTACAGAGGCTTACAGAGCATATATGCCGTTCGTCGGTAAATAGTTGCGTGTTTGTGTGGATAGTTTAGTATTCGAATCACAGGGCAGCACAAAGCAGCCCACACAAACGAGTATGCAGACATGGCCACTACTACTACCCTCATCACCACCGCTCAACAACTGATTAAAGCCATCAACACCAACAACAATGGCCAAGGCTTCCACATTGGCTGGAAACACAGCGATACTTTCCAGCAGTGTGCTGACCTCGACGGCACCCATGCCCGCCAGTGGCTCGAAAGCCTCGGTTTCACTGTCGTAGAAAATGGCGACAATGGACGCAACGGTTTTGCCATCACTTCGACTGGCATCTACCTGTCTACGAACGGCTTTGTTCACTATCTTCGCAATGAGTGACCGTTTGTCGGGTTGGGGTTGCTGCTACGCAGCCCCTTGCCTACAATGAAATCACACCCACTTGATACAGAGTTGCTGCCATGAAAACCAAATATTACAGCCTCATCGTTTGCCACAAGTCCGAAGGCGTGTGGTCTGTCCAATTTGGTGACTATGACCGTGAAGTCGTAGAGGACGAAGTAGAAGACGAATGGAAAGGCGTTCCCGGTGTTCGTACCCGCATCATCACCACTGGCCCAACTCAGGCCGAGGTTGACGCTGCTGTTGCCAAGCTCAACACCACAGGCGTTCTGTAACCGTTCGTCAGGATGGGCTGGCGTAACTGTCAGCCCTCTTCTACACTAGTCTTACACCCACTCAACAGAGTAACTATCATGTTCTCTTTTGTCTCCAGCGTCCATAAGCAGCTTGCAAGGCATCACAAAGAAAGCCTTGTTCGCATGGCACGCATGTACAACAACAAAGCCGTGTTGTGGGCTGTACGTGGCAACAACGCCATGGCACAGCTCGAACGCACTAACCGCAATCACTATATGCAACTCGCTCGTGAGGTGTGACACCATGAAACTCTCTGAACTCCGTGCAATGGATTTGTCGGCCTTGCCGACCACTGATTCCACCCACGAAGCTGTACGCTTCTCGAAAGTGGCTCTCAGCCTGCAAGCCCAGCCGAAGTTTCTCAAGGTGTATCACCGTGAACAGTCTTTCACCGTGGGCAAGATCGATCCCGGAACGGGATCTACATTCTACGTTGTCGAAGACTCCACCGGTATCATCTACCGTGGCAACCTTCACCGCATCACACGAGCCATTAAGGCGTGTGTCAACCCAGATTTCGATATCTAGGGGCAGTCAGCTATGACTAACCTAATCAATCACTCGTGCATTCTGGATGCTACCCTTTTGCATGAGTTTGCCCGCACCACATCAAGCCATAAGGCTCAAGTGTGGAAAAAGGCTACAGGTGGCTATGTCGTCGTCTGTTTCAACGCTACAGGCGATTTCCCTAGGGCATTCGTCAACTACGAGCGATCAGTTGATTACGCCCTTGAATGGATCAAACCCTACTAGGGTTTATACCCTCCACAAGCTCACACAGGCCCCGTAAGGGGCTTTCGTGTTTCCGGCAAAGCGTAAGCTTTGAGCCTGATTCACCCTAGGGTTAGGGATACCAAATAACCCAAATCAAACCCCAACAAAACTACGTCGTAACCCAAGGGCGTAGCCCTCTAGCAATACCTCTCTGCATAACGTGAGTTATGCCCCTAGAAGGGCCTACAAGGCCCGTAGGACGCGGCCTAGCGTCAAGTGACTACACGTATGCTACGCATACAATGTAAGCCCTCTGAGGGCGTCTCAGGGGTTTTGTGTAGAACACGGTCACGTGTAGGTTAAGCCGAACGCTAAAATTTTTTTCACGTTGGCCTAATTCTTGCTAGAGATTGACATTCTTACATGGGAATCACTCTCATAGCTACGCTATGCACTAACCATGCCAACATATTACACTGCACGTACCGTGCCAAGGGTGCTACTGCAAGATGCATACCACCTCGTACCTCTATATATATTGCTGCACTATTCCATATGAGTATAACTACACTCTATAGCTACGCTATATGGGTATATGACTACATGCTTCGCATGTGTGTATGCACCTGTGTATAGGGTGAGCCTACTGCTGTCGATTGATGATGCTCGATGGTGAGACTATGCCCTACAGCTACGCTGTGATGTGTTCAGTTGAAAGCGTAGCTTTCGTTGAGTATGTGTTTCACGTGGAACATTCAATGCGGTGAGATCAATGCGGGATGGGTGGACAGGGGGTGCGGTGAGACCAATCATTCGGTGACGAATGGTACTTGACTTTCCACTTATTTTGAAATCATGGGCGGCTAGCCATGCCCCCTGCGTGGTCTGCTTAACAGCGCGGGGATTTATCTGGAAATACAGCCGATGGGTTAGTCGCGGAAGGGTATCTAGTCGTGTCCTACGGACAGCATTGGTCACACACGACGATAGTCGCACCATACAGGATGTCAGTGCGGGAGAGGGATTATATTTTTCGTAGACGAAAAGAAGCCCGCACAATGGCGGGCCTTATTTTTCAGCGGGGGCTATGGGTATGCCAAATTGTCAGCATAACGCCACTGGCAAAGCCAGTCGTTATATGCCTCTTCGTATGTGGGGCCTACTCCAGCAATGCCACTGCGATCACGACAGACATAGTGGCGTGGGTGCCCCTCGAACCGGTGAGCACACAGTCGGATATGTGGGTATGGAACTCTGGATGACATGATCATCTATCCCTCCAGCACAAGCTGCATGATACTGCGAACGCAGTCAGGACACAAGATCACCGGGCCAGCTCTACGTGTGCGAGCTTCGATAAAGATGGCAGTGTCCTCACCCTTGTAGATGATTCTTTCACAGAGGCGACAACAAGCGTCAGCTTTGGCTAGACGGTACTCAACGTTCATACAGCACTCCCGCCATGCGGTGTGGCATGCTCTTCAAGCTAGCCTCAGCACGGGCCAGACGTTCTTCCAGTATGACAAGCTGTTCGATCAGGAAGTCGATAGCCTGCCCACCGGTTGCCATCTTGGTGTGCCACTCTTCTTTCTTCACCATGAAGGCGACTTGTTGTGTGCTGTTCATTTCCAGCCCTCGAATCCATCCACGTCGCCGTTCTGTTTAACGGTGAACACAGGGTGATAAGTGGTGCCATCTTCATCGCAGAAGACGCTCCATTCATCGTGCCCGTATTCGCAGTACACTTCCATGGCGTCGAACTCATCCAGATCGTCTAGAGTGTCAACGGTGTAAATGATGCTGTCTTTCATAATACGCTCCCTCTCATTAGCCATGCAATACCCACAACGACGAAAGGCCCTAGTAGTTGCAGGGCCAAGACAATGCGAGCTGCTGTTTTATCGTCCACGGTTCATCACCTCTTCGTCAAGATCGTATTCGAGAGCATCGATGATATTTTGTACCTCATCGGTGACATCGTATTCATAATCCAGCTCTTTGTCCAGTATGTGTTTCAATTGTTCGGCGAGGTGAATCGCCTCTTCCAGACAATCTCTGCGTTTACTCACAGCACACGCTCCTGTAGGTATTGGCCGTAGACAGTGGTGAGGTGGACGATCAGCTCTTTCACTTGCTGAGGGCTGAGGGCGATGATCACCTCACCAGCGTCACCGTTTTTGATGTCTTGATTGATGAAGATACCCAGCTCTCCATCGGAGAACTCAGGATCAACGCCAAGGTAGTCATCTCGTTCAATCTGGCAATTGAGTTTCAAATAGTCTGTCATGATGCGTCATCCCATCCGTCAATGTAACCGTTGTCGTAAGCTGCCCTTGCTTGCTTACGCAAGAACAGAATTGTTCTCAGAGCCTGCATGCCCATCTCGGTGCGTTGAAGCTCACGCTGACAGCTACACCCGCCGTTGGTCACCATGCCGGTGTTCTCACGGAAGATGCAGTTACCATCAGAGCAAGCTTTCATACCGGGCAAGTAGAGGTCGGGCATACCTTCTTTCTCCCGGCTCACAGACGTTGACCTACGTCGTCAGGATTGATCCAAGAACTGATCTCATCCTGTGTCCACACCTGCATCTGGCTTGTCATGTACAAGAACGAATCGTTCAATGGTGGCCCGGTCATCACTTCCAGTACGTAGTAGACTAGAGAGTGGTGCTGGATACGTTGTTTGACAACACCGGGACGATGGTCGTCCAGATATTCGTCGTAGTAGTATAGCGTCTCACCCCCTTGATGATCACCGTGTCGTTTCATTCTTTCAAGCAATGACATGTGTCCTCCTGTTAGCCCCAAGGGGTTTCGGTTGGTATGTACACCGCTGGAGCTGCGCTCAGCGGCAGAGTCACAGTGTGGTATTGCCCGTAATCATCGAAGTAGCCAAGTTCGAACACGTAGTTGGTGACATTCACGACGGTGAGGTCTTTGTCTTGCCCTCGGAGCCGAACCACCAATCCTTCTTTAAGATCACATTTGTTCATAGACCCTCCTAGTAATTGTTACGTCAGTAACAAAACCAACCATGGCAATGGATACAGCGGATACCTCCATGGGCACCACTGATCACGTAATGTTTGCAGTCTTCGTCAGCATCCCACAGCTCACCATCATCGTAGTAGCCGTATGGAAACTGCTTTTCCTTCTCTCGGCGTGCCAGCCTGTCTTCTGACCCGGCTACGTTGAGAGGAACGATATCGGCTGCGTTCATTCTGGGTCTTCCTCCCATACCACGTCATCATCTTCATCAGTAGCCATAGTCTTTCTCTCCTTTGAAGGTGCGGTATTCCTCGGCGTTGTCCTCACTGTCAATCAGCCAGCGCTTGTTACAGTCCTTGCAGTGGGCGTCAATCCAGTAGCTGTCGTCCTGAGGACACCAGTTGCCTGTGTTACCCTTGTATTTGCCGACAAGGTGCTCATGAGGGCACTGTTCTTGCAACGCCTCCATCTCATCCCTGAGCATACGCATGGCCCCGGCGAGGCGGATAGCCTTACGTTGTACTTGCTTCGCCGTCAAGGGCTTGAGTGGTGCTGGTTTCATTTGTAGTGCTCCTTACAGACGGTGCGGATACGCTCAATTTCGTCAACGATCCAATCATACTGAGGTAGCATGATAATCTTGGGGTTGTCGTTCCGCTCACCGTAGAAATAGTAGTGTGCTAGGGGAAGTGTACTCGCTGTCAGGGCAATACGCAAGCCTTTATGTTGTCTCAGCTTGCATCTGATGGCTTCTAGCACGTCTTCGTTAAACGTCGGGCACTCTACCTTCTCCAGAGTCTTCCCTAGCTTCTTGCACTGAAACCCCGTCATGGTGCGGAGTTGGTCGTGTTTCGATCCTGTTTTTCTCCAATACCAGAAGGCTTCGATGCAAGAAAAGGAGCCGTACTGAGGATGGACGATGCCCAATGGCGCTAGGTTGGTCAGGTCTCGCCCTAGCTGGGTCATCCCTTTCGTGTAGATGTTGATATGCGTGTCCCCATCCTCAGCAGGGAGCCAAATCATACCCCAGCTTCTGCCAAAGCGTCAACCACTTTCTTCGCGTGGTCGAAAGAGTCTTCGTAGGCGTACCATTCCCACCGAAATGGGGACGTGAAACTGCGTTGGATGCAGTATGGATAGTGTTCCCAGTGGCAACATGTCTCTGGGTGGCAGTTGTAGTCCATGCTGACGATTCTGTAACGGCCTTTTTCGTACATCACCATTGCGTTTCTCCGATTCTCGTATTAAAATAAGCCACACGGCAGTATTTTCGTCGCCGTTTATGAGGAAATGTTCTATGTCTCTGACCCACTCACAGCTTACCCTGTGAATGTGGGTGTACGCGCCGAAGCGTTTGTAGTATAATAATGACCAAGCCCCGCATTAGCGGGGCTTTTTCATGTCTACAGCTCTTCCTTGCGTGATCCGCAACACGAACACGTGTATTGGTAGTAGCTGTAGCCTTGGTTGGTATCCACTCGCTTGGAAATAATCCAAGAGTGGCCCAGAACGAAGCAAATTGCTCGTCTAATCATCTTTACCCTCATCGATCCACGGTTGCCCGTATTTACACATGTAGCCAAACATCAGAATGGCCCCTACTACGATACCAGCGAAGAAAATCATCGCATACTCCTTAGAAGGTCATCCAATACACGGCGTTCCACTCCGTGCCGTTACGCCACTCGCTCCAGCTAGCCGGGGTGAGCGTGGTGAGGTACTGGCGATACTCGCCCTTACCGTTGCATTGGAAGACGGTTGATGGGCTTTCGCCATCACGTTGCTGTACCGTGGCCCAGATTGAGTCGTTTTTCTTGGTACGAACGATGGTGGTGATGCCCTGATCGTCCACGCCCAGCGACTTCATCTCGCTGACAGGAGCCATGGTGTGCTTATGTACCACATCAGTGCAATCAGCACTGGCCATGGCGGACGCACCGATGAGAGCAGCAGCGAGGATGAAACGTTTGGTGTTCATGGAAAATCTCCTTGTGGGTTTATGTAAGACAGAGCATATCTCCAACCTTGAGACGTGTCAATGACCATCTGTCGGCTATAGTGCTCCCAGACGTGCTGCTGTCTTGTAATGATCCGAGTTACGCCATCCCGGCAGGTTGCGGCATTCCTCAACCAGAGCGTAGTAGGCACGTTCGATCTCGTATTCACGAGGAATAGGCAAGCCCAGTTCAAGCTGTTCTGGGTTCTTAGCAAATTTATCCCGTGATCGTTGCCTGCGTTGTTCTTCCTTGATGCGTTCCTCGATTGCTCTTTGTTCCTCGATCCATGCTTGTCTGCTGTTCATACAATGCCCTCTCCACGGGCCAGCCCAACACGGCAACCCTGTTGTAGAATTTCCTGTACGGAACGTCAGTATCAGCGTTTTTCCACACCGAAAGCAACGGAACACGGCGACCATTGTGTCTCACGGTGCGATTACACACTTTGTTGGCACAGTTGGTGGGGTGAGTTGCCCATCTGAGGTTGCGTACAGCGTTGTTTGAGCGATCTCTGTCGCGATGATCGATCAGCACTAGGCTTTCGTCCTTACGCGGCTTAAACGCTGTCATTACGAGCTTGTGGACACGAACGTACCACTTGTTCGTGCCGTTGTAGAGCACTACGCGTGGATACCCGTCCTTGTCTCTACCCTGTGACAGCAGCTTGCCTGTTTTATCGTTGCGAACGTTTCCCAGTGAGCTGACGGAATAGGCATACCCGGCGATTCTCTTCCAGCGTTCAGTCATCGTCCCGTCGCTTCTGGCTCTCTACCAGTTTTTTCTTCAGGTCATCCAGCATCCGCAGGTATTCATCCTGCTGATCCTTCGGCCATGCATTGAAAGTGGCGAGAGCCTTGTCGATTTGCTCTCTGTACGTCATGCATCCTCCCATTCGAACATGTAAGATTCGGGCTTGGTGCCTTCTTCGGCGAGCACAATCGTCACAATCATGCCCTGATCAGTATAACGAGTGGTTACGGTGCGGCATTCGCCGGTAGCCCGCATATCTCGAACAAACTGTTGTGCTTCCATTACCACTCGTGTGTTGTTCATTGGTGTGCTCCATACAAGTTGATCAGTCGTTGACGCTCAGCCGCTTGATTCCGTAGTTGCTTGGCTTTCTGGATTTCCTGAGACCGGTTATTCTCCCGATTAGTGCGAGCGCGTACACGCTCAACACGTGCAGTCATGAGCTTGGTCAGAGCGAAATGCAGTTCGGTCAATTCTCGTGGGTTCAACCAACTCGGCATACCAGATACTGTAGCACAGCACATCATTTCGATGCTAGGTGTATCGAGCAATCTTTTCAGAGCCTGAGCATGCATCAGATCTTGTATCGTGCAGGAGTCCACAAACAATGTGGCCTCATAGCATTCGCCAACGCCTCGGTCAGTGATGTGAACCTTGACACTATTCCCCACGTAGATGCCGTGACGTGCTCTCTGAACTTCGGCGTATGTTCTCTGGGTCTCAAACTGGACTCGCCAGTCTTGAGGACGTTTCTTCATCGAACGAATCATCATGAACACAGGCTCAGACACTCGCGGGTCTGTGGCTACGCGGGCGATCTTTTCAGACACCACGTCTTCGTCTTTCGAGAAGAGCCGTCCGAGCAGTTTCAAAAATTTCATGTCAGTCTCCGAGATCAGATTCATTAATTTCCCGTGGGTAAACGAACACCTCGGGGTAGTGAAGTGATCTTACTGCATCATTGCAGAAGCCGTCAATCAATTTTTCATGCACGAGCTGACAGGCTTTGAAATAGTAGGTGGCTTGACGCTTTCCCAGATGCAGAAGATGGGACACACTGTACACGTCAATGACGTCGAGGTAGGCAAAACACCGCAAGATGTTCTTTGCTGACAGAGGGATACTCCGCTCGTTAGGGCGATACCAGTCCAAACGAGCAACGCCGGAGAGAACGTCATCAACCCATAGCGGCCAATTGTCCTCCCCGGCATGCAAGACATCCAACATTTCAGGCTGAATGCAGTTTTGAATGACCACAGGCTTAGGCCCTGTGGCATTCGGGGCACGCGGTTTGACAAGACGCCGAGTTACCCGGCCAATGATCCTGTCAGCACTCTGTGCGATCTTTGCGTCGAGAGCGTTAAGCTCCGCCGTCGTCAGCATTTTGCAATACCAGACGCGGTTCCACTTGGATCATGAACACGTTGGCTGAGTATTTCGCGATATCGCCGGGCAACCCAGTACCTTGCAGAGTCACGTAATACTCCAGCACAGCGCTGTGGGTGTCCTTGCCGATGTCCAAATCCTTGGCGTAAGCTTTGGCCTGAGCGCTGTTCTGAACGTCGATCACTTCCTGATATACAGCAGCAGTGTACGAGTTGTTCAGCGACACCACTTTGGCTTGCAGCCGGATGGCGTAGATTGGGTTTGGCTCAGGCATCAGATTCTGTCCAAGTCTTGGATTGCTGACACCACCACAGCAGCCACTTGAATCAGCTCAGTACGCAGGGCATCACGTCTACCTGCTTTGGCTTCATCGCGTGCTTCCATGAACTCTTCCAGCAGGATGTCAATCCAACCGCAAGTGCCGTCGTCGATTTTGAAATCGCAGATGGCTTTGGCATCGTCAGTGGTCACCGGACGCTCGAAGCGTTCCGAATGATCCAGTGCATCCATGAACGTGTAGCCGGGGCGGCGTTGCAGGCCCCATTTTTCTACTTGGCGGTCGCACTCTTCGAGCACTTCTGCCCCGATGTTGATACGTGCAGACGCTGCCTGCAAGATCGTATCGTAGTCATCGACAGGTTTTTCGTAACTCATTCATTCTCCTTTTCCGGGGTTGGCCGGAAGAAACGGCATTTATCCGGGTCAGGAACAGCGACAGGCATGAATAACCATGCTTGCCACTTATCCCTTGCCAGGTGCGTGTACAGGTCACACGTTTCGCGACGGGCACAACCTGTGCCCTCACATTTCACGATGTCCCGTTCGGGGTTAGAAACGGGCGCTCTCACGCCCATTCGTCCTCGACTTGCTCATCAGGTTCGGTATCGCCGTAGCGGTCTTCACCGTTGGGAATCGGATCACCGATAACGCCCATGTCGGCCATCAGATCAGGATCACCGCCAGTCCACTCAACTTGTTCGCTCATGGTCTACCCTCCAGTTTACGCCACGCTTTGTCAGTCTCGACGAGAATCTGATCCAGACGTTGCTTGTATTTACTTTGACCGGTTCGTTTCCACTCCCAGTACATCTCGAAAGCTTCACATCCCGGAGCTAGGAAGTGGTTACTCCCCTTGGTTGGATACTCTACAGCCTTGAGGTACATCTGTCAATCCTTTTCGAAGATCGTTACGGCGAGGTCGCCGAAGTGCTCTTCAATCAGTGCTTCAATCACAACCCAGTCTCCGCCACCCAATCCAGCGCCCAGCTTTGGAAAGCCGATGTGCTCGATCCCGATAGCGTTGACACACTGTCGCATAGAATACAGGGCACTGTCAAGCGCTTCGATGTCGGTGTATACCACACCGGGTTCACGCCCGTAGTTGTACTGGCCATAGAGGTTGAAGATGGCGCCGGGGGCGTGACCATGCACTTCCACAAATACCCACGTCAATGTGCCCAGTTTGGTTTCATCGCCGGGGATGGTTTGCATATCGGCCTCTTGTGCCTCTGGGTACAGCTCTACCAACTGTTTGGCGAAACCACTGCCCATCTTGCAGAAGCAGTTGGCCTGATGGCCCAACGCTTCGATCTCGCCCGAGCGGAACGCTTCGAACAAGTCTCCTGTTTTGTATTCAATCATTTGAATCGTTCCTTCTGTTCGGTCAGGTAGGCAATCAGAGCGTCGATCTCATCGAAGTCCATGCTCACCACGTCGCCTTTGTTGCATTCGTTGTCTTGCTCGAACATCACAGCCTTTTTCCCGTTGCTTCGGTGCTCGATTTCAACCAAGATGGGGCCACAATCGTGGCCCGGATTCAGAGACAGCATTACCAATCGCTTGAGCTGGTGGTGTCACTAGACGACCAGCTTGTGCTGCTATCGTTATCGCTGCTGCTTGGACTATCCCAACTAGTAGTGCTCGGCGTTGGGTCAGGCATATAGCGCTCTGGCTCAGGAATCACCGTAGAAGGGGTTGTATCAACCCATTCAGCAGCCTTTGGCTTATCATCACTTAGAGCATCCAATACAAGAGCACCAAGAACAACATCCGTGAGACCGATACCACCCGTGGATGTAGTATTAGCTTGCTCCACCACTCGCTTTTCATTACGAAAAGTCATCACCGGAGGCGGCACTGGACGAGTCGGCGGAGTTGGGCCGGGTTTGCCACTAGTGGTACGCATTGGTGGTGCAGGAGGTGGTGATGACGGACGAATGTCGTTACGAACGGTTCGCGTTGCTGGCGCCACGGGTTTTTCTTTGCCAGTGACATCACCGAGGAACGTATTGGCACGAGCACCCAGCAGAGCGTCTTGCAAATTTTTGTCTTCCTCGGACATCCCGCCTTCGCGGTTTTTCCACCAGATAACGCCAACGATCAGCGCACCTAGCACCAGCCAAATCAGATATTCCATAGACCCTCCGTTAAGCTTTCAGTTCTTTCTCTTGGTAACCGGCTCTTGGTGTGCCGGGGCCGATCTTTCGCATTGCTTCTGCATATTCGTGCAAGGCGCCACGAATCCGGTGCAGATATCCGTACTCGACATCACCACAACGCAGCATGTCGTCGCCGAACTCATCGATCAGCTTTTCGACTCTTTCCAGATCCATCAGAACCCCTGTGAAAGCGTGATCTCGCCACGGAAGATGTGGAACTTGTCATAGTCCCAGTCGTCCATGTGGAATCCGTTGTCGAGTTGCGTACCTGTGAAGGCGCCGGGTTGCCCGTCAACGTCCGTCACTTGGACGATCAGAGACGGCGGATCATTGTGTTCCATGAGTGTTCCGACGATGATTTTCTCATCAGTCGTGTTCACCGGGTTTACGAACATATTGGGTTTCATCTTTCTCTCCCATGATGGTCAACGATGGCGACTTTCTGTCTCGCCATGAGGGCTGCAATTTCGGCGTAGGAGAATACCTGATAGTCGGGATGATTGTCAATCCCCACATCAAGTCTTTTTCCTCTGGGCGGCAAATGTCCGTGGCA
>JAHFOH010000003.1:0-16122 GCA_023266955.1 Nitrososphaerota archaeon | reverse complement strand
GAGCCATACCATTCCACGATTCCATCGGATAGTGGCATAGTACAATCTTCTGCCCTTGTACAGACATTTCGTGATAGTCCTTGATCCATTCGACGAACGGCAGGTTTTGCTGCTCGATCAGCTTCCAGAGCAAAGGATCACAATGGTTACCACGGATGAAGTGGATTCGTCCATGAAGCTGGCTCATAACGTCCAGTACTTCTCCCAGTCCCTTACGATACAGGAAGGTGAAGTCGCCCAGATGATAGACATCATCATCCCAACCGACACGATTGTTCCACCGATCAATGATCTCGGCAGTCTGGGTATCAGTCGTCCACGGGCGTGGCTCATACTTGCAGATGTTGGAATGGTGAAAGTGCAGGTCGCTCGTGAAGAACGGGCCTTTACCCTCACCATCCACATAGGCCCGATAGAGCTGGTTTGGGGTCAGCTTCATCGGTTGCCGATCTTGTACAACAGGACAGGCAGCCAGATAACAGCCCACAGCAGGGATGCGATAGCAATCGCCCACTTTGGAACGTCATCAAAGGTGATCCCGTCGCTCGGAGCGACAAACCAGTAACTGGCAAAGCCAACGAATAGGTAAGACAGGATGAAGATCATTTTGCCTCCAGCAGTTGTAACTGCGTTGTATATTTGATGATACCCTTGTGACGCTGCTCGGTGAAGCTTTGCGTCAGGTTGGCCATAGTGTCGCACTTCTTGACCAGCAATGCAATAGGGTTGGCACGACAACGAGCAATGTAGTCGTAGTAGTCCTCACCATCGATCTTGCTCATGGCCTGCACTGCATCGGTGATTTCCTTCCCAAACATACCCACGAGTTCAAACCACGCGACATCCGTGTCTTCGATGACGTCGTGCAGCATCGCTACGATGCGTTCCTTGAATGCGTCAACACCCAGAACGCGAATGACGTTGTTCTCCACCTGCGACAGATGGTATAGGTATGGCTTGTCGCCGTACATCTGATCACCATGAGCCTCGATGGCGAAGTTGGTGGCGCGCTGTAGCAGCTCGTAGTTATATTCCATGACCTTTCTCCTGCTTTACGGGTATAAAGAAGCCCGCCTTGTGGGCGGGCAGGTATTACGCGATACCGAACGACGACAGGTAACGGCGGTCGTTTGGTTTGATCAGGTTGGCCAGCGGATCACGCGGGAAAACCAGACCGTTTGGTGCTTTGCGAGAGGCTTGGAACTTCACTTCCTTCACTAGCTTGGCAGTCAACACGACATTCAGGCCGTACTCCGACAACAGAATGCTGACGTTCAGGCCTTTCGGACGATACCATACCTGATCGCTGCCTTCAACGCGATGTCTTTGCCAGCCTGTACGGCCCTTGTTGTGCAGTTTGATGGCAGTCGCCGTGCTCACTTGCTGATGGGCAGCCATGAACGGGTTGTCGGTGTAGAAGCCACCGTTGGCCCGAGCTGGAACATAGCCCAGAGCTTGCATGAACAGACGCAGGCTTTCTGCTTGAAGTGATTTCGTTGACACTACTTCGAAAGTCATCGGTTTCTCCTTATTCAGTTGGGAAGAATTCTCCGTCTAGCCAGTATCCTTCACGGAAGCACACGCCAACAGGGAATTGCGGAAGCAACGTGCCTTTGTACCGGCTTTGAAACTTCACTGTGAGCACTTTACCATGGAAGGTATCACCGATCAAGGCGTTGGCTTGCTTTTCTTCCTTGGTGCCCATGATCACGTTAAATGTCAAGTCGTTGACGTTGTTCTTACAGATGTAGACGATGCAGCCTTCCTTGTCCACGGTGTGGCCCACGATCAAGAACTCTTCGTCCAGAAACTCCTTGTACTTCTGGAGATCCGCGCTACGCTTCCCGCTTTCGTACATACCGACATAGTTACGGAGCATGATCCCTTCGTAGCCCTCAGCCACAGCCTTGCCATGTTGACGCTTCATCTCAATTTCGTCGTGAATCGGCAACACAGGCAACACTTTGATCCACTCTACACGGCGAATAGCAAAAGAGATTGGCAAGAAACGCTTGGCCCGCTCTTCATAGGTCTCATCTGCCACAACCACATCGAAAATCTGGAACGTCAGATATGGCGTATCTTCGTTCGGCTTGTTCACTGCCGACTGAATCTCTTGCAGCTTCTTACCATGGATGTACAACTCGCCGTCCCACACTTCACCCGGTTCCATGATCTTCAAGAGATCACTCTGAACGTGTTTCACCTTGTACAGTTGCCCCGTGCGACTTTTCAGCTCAACATACCCAACCTTGCACGTAGCCAGACAACGCAGGCCATCCAGTTTGGGCGAGCCGAAACAGGGAAATTTTATCCTGCTTCCGTGCTTCCGAAAGTCCTGTGCCAACATTGGCAGCAAAGGAATTTCCTCCAGCTCGGCCTTGCTCGGTCGGTAGTTCTTGTCCATCTGTGTCTTGACGCGTGATTCAGCTTCGCTCACCGCCTGTTCAGCCGGGGTGGTCTCATTGGATCGTCCAATGTTCTTACCCTTCACCTGTTCAGACTTGATGGTGAGCTTGCCGCCCTCTTTACCGTGCTTAATGGTGATCAGGCCCTGCTCATCGGTTTCGATGCTCCAGATTTTGAATCCACCAGCTTTGTTCAACCCGTAAAGGGTTTGTTCCATTAATGCCTCCAGTGCCACGGGCAGTCGCTGACGCTATACCGATCTTCGGTGTGACCGATCAGCTCAGCGTTGTCCAGCTTCGGACAGGTGCAGCCCTTCATCCACAGTTGATATTTGTGGTACTTCGCATCACGCGGGAAATGCCACAGGTCTTGTAGGTTGTATTCCATCTCGGTAACTGTCGCCACCGGGTCAGGATACTTTTCCGGGTTGTTCAGCACGTCGAACAGTGCCTCATACGCCGGACGCAACGCAGCAATCTCCTTTCGCGTGAGTCCTTGTTTGACGGCAAATACTGCGTTCACCGCCAGATGTGTGTCAAGGATCTTTGCTCTGTCTACCATTTCTCCACCTCCACGTTGTATTTGATGAGATAGTCGAGTCCATCGCGGATTCGATATTCAGACTCATAGACTACACGCTTCACTTTGGCCCTGACCAGCAGTTTCGCACACTCAAGACATGGTGAGGCTGTCACGTAGACCGTGGCGCCTTTTGCACTCAATCCTTGTTCGAGGCACTTGCCCAGCGCGTTAAGCTCGGCATGCACCACCTCAGGGTCACCGCCCTCCTTGAATTCCCAGACGTTTGGCCCACCAGAGGCGTGACCGTTGAATCCGGGAGCGATGATTCCACTCTCCAACACCACAACGCAGCCCACCTGACGCCGAGGACAGCGACTCTCAGCCATAGCGGCCTGTGCCATCCTCATGTACATTCCGTCGTATTTCATCGTTTTTGGCCCCTTCGTGTGGCTGTTCCGAATGCTGGCTTGCTTCCTTCTCCCAGCTCCTTACCCTTTTGCAGCTTGCTTGCCTTCACCGTGTAGCGTCCTTTACCGTAGTTCTCATTCACCCACTCTTGGGCTGTGGCTCTACTTGACGTGTGGATGAAGATGTATTCGCCCAAGGCGTTCTGGATGAAGAACGTTGCAGGTGGAATGAACTCGTAATTGGAGAACTGTTCAAACGACACCACCGTGATCTTGGGGGCTGTCATTGCCAGCCTCCTGTCGCTTGAGCGTGACGAGCTGATTCCTCCCATCCATAATCACTGATTCGTTTGTCGTCGGCTTCCAAGCGCTGTTTGAGGTAGCTTCGGAAGATCTTGATGTCGGCGTAGTCCTTGGCTTTTAGGCTGTCCATCAAGGCATCAAACTCTTGTAGCAAAAGCTCTGTTCGCATATCAAACCCCTTATACAAGCAAAAATAATGGGCCGAGGCATAAGCCCCAGCCCACAGTAGTTTACGCTTTTGGCGTGATTTTTGCAACTGGTTTTTTCGGTTTCACAGGGGCAGCTTCTACCTTGTCCGGTGCTGCTTCCGTGAGCTGTTGGACGGTCTTCTGAACATCACTTAATTGTTGTTGAAGATTCGCCATCATCTCGGCACGAGCCTTGTCACGATAGTCCGCGAATTTCGCTAGACGCTCGCACAGCTCATCGCCTTCAAACCAAAACTCTTTTCCGTCAATCACTTGCAGAATTTCTGCTTCTGTGAGGAAGCCAGTGTATGTCATGCGAATGAATTTTGTAACCATTTTGTCTTGATGCGTCGCTGCTGCGACAACATCCTGAGATTTACCCCAGCCCGGAGAGAACGAGCCTGTATGCACCATGAGCGAAGACATTTCGTCCACTTCCCATTCATCGCAGGCCAGAGCGATAGCACCGGCAGCCGAAGCACAGGTTGGGCCAATCCAGCCAATGATCTTGGCTTCGGATTCTTGCATGGCCTTGATGATCATGTGACAGGTGTTCACACTACCGCCGCCAGAGACGATTTGAAGCTTGATCTGATCGTTCGGGCCAACGCCAGCTAGAAGCTGGAATTCGTCGGCGAAGTCATCAGGCTCGCTGATCTCACGAGCTAGGCGGATGATGTAGTCATTGGAGTGGTTCTGTCTAACCATAATGCGGTTAACGTCATGCTCGCTCATTTGGCCTCCTTTTCTTCTTTGTTGAATGCGATTACCCATTGTTTGCACTGGTCTGAACGAACGATGTCGTTGATGTTGTTGAAATCGATGATGCCTGCCTTAATGGCCGGGTACTTCTCGATCATGTTGAACAGCATTTTCAGGCCACTACGTTCTTTCAGCTCTGACTGACTCACGTCACCAGAGATGATCATCTTGCAGTTACGTCCTTGACGGGTGACGATTTTCTTGGCTTCCTCTTCGTTGAGGTCTTCGCCCTCGTCCACGATGAAGTAGCAATCCTCGGCACTGAATCCCTTGATCACTTCCATAGGCACAAACTGAATGTTCCCGTTCTTGATGGCAGTCTCAAGACCACCCACACCCAAACGATCACGCAGGATGTTCATAACGGGCATCAGCCACATTTCCATTTTCTCGACTACGCTACCCTTGAACATACCAAGGGACTTGCTGTTCGAGATGTTCGGACGTGTGAACACAATCTTGTTGATATCCCCACGCAGGTAGGCGTCACACGCCATCACAGTAGGAATGTAGGTCTTCGATGTACCAGCCCAACCAGTGGCGAGCACAAGGTCAAATTCGTTGATGAGATGGATGTAGGTGCGTTGTTTGTCGTTGAGGGGAACCAAAGGTCGGCTGTTGATCTGCTCTTCGCGTTGCTCACCAAACTTCGGCTTGATTGTCCGCCCACGTGCCTGTTTCTTTTCGTCGCGGGCGAGCTGTACAGCTTCTTGTGTACGTTTCAAATGCACCTCCTAGGCAAAGCCCCGTCGCCGGGGCGAATCACTCACGCTGGTGTCTCTCCAAACAGTTCATTCAGAACAGCGTAGATCTCCACTTGAACAGCGGCTCCGACCTCTTGTGCAGCAATCAGAGTCTTTTTCACATCTTCTGATCCGAGCATTTTCTCCACCTTCTCAAAGGTCTTGAAATCAAGACGTTTCAGCATCTCTTCCTCTGAGGTTTTCGACAGGGAACTCACATCAGCATTGCTGATCACGATGTCGATCTTCTGTAGGAAGTCTTCACTCAGTTCATTACCACCCTCTTGCAGCTTCTGCACGAGGGTACACTTCAGCATGGTGCGGGCGAAGTCATCGAACGCTGCACGTTGTTTGGTAATCTTTGGCATCAAACCTCCTTAGGTTTTGCTGGGCGTCCGCCACGGCGTGCTTTGACTGTCGCTTCTACAGCATCAACAGGCATCGTGTCAGCTTCTGCTGGCTTGTATGCTGGTACGCCGCTTTCAATTGCATCGACTTGGAAGCCAGTCAAACCAGAGGCCTTGATCTCTTTATCAGTCTCCACAGACGGGCCAACACGCTTCATCACGAGGTAGTGAGGTGCGTATGGATCGCCGAGCTTGATGCTTTCAGGCACCACTTCGAAGCCTTGAAGCACTGCATCCTGATAATCCAGCACCAGATTCGTGTTGTGCCACGCCGAAATGTGAACTTCGTTGGCTTTTGTGTGATCATGGCGTTGACTTGGCTTATCGGTTCGTGTAAGCTTTACTTCATTGAGTATATCGAAGTGTGGATGGCCAGCTACACTGTCGTCAGCGTAGAAGCCAGCTTTGATCTGGTCAGCCAGAGCGGCAAAGAATAGCGCTGGGTTATGATCTGTAACGTACACAGTATCGACCATTGGGTTCTCCTTGTGAAATTGAGTGACCACTATACCACAGATTCTCCATTTGTCAAGTGAATGGAGAATATTTTGGCGTGGGTATTGACTTTTGAGAATTCCGTGGTATAGTTCTCGGGTCATAGGAGAGAAATGTCGCGGAAACGCTCACTCACCGGCCTATGGATGTACTGGGTATGAAGAGGTGTCCACAAGCCCAAGCTGATCTCGTAGACTGTTATAGCGTGGAGACTACCCTTGTGTCAAGGGGAATGACAGTCATCCGATGTAGGCCCATGCCTACCCCTCACCAATCTCAGTTTCATGAGCGGTGTAAGACGGATGGAGAACTAGAGAGGTCTTAGGCAGAGCAATTCTGTATGGCTTCTCTAGGGACTTCTCTATCCGTTCCCTTCCAAAACTCGTTTCATGAGGGTGAAGCGATTCAATAACCAAATAACTTAACCAATCCAGTAAGGAGGCTCTAGATGAGCCGATGCAGAGCGTGTAATGCCCTGCTCTTCGTGAAAGACACCATTGCCATCAACCCTTTGACCAAGCAAGAAGATGACCTGTGTGGTGTTTGCCGTGGAGCAAGCAGTAACCCCAGAGAATACCATGAGTACGTAGGTGGGAATAACCCACAATCCGGTGCGACCGATGCGTGCAAGACCCCGACAGGAGAAAGTGACTGATTATTATAGCAAAATAATCTATAGCCCCTTGACAAAGTGCCATACCCATGGTATACTTAGCATACAGACAGTAAATCTGTCAAGCGGTTTCGTGGATGGAGCATGATCGTACCTCCTTTCGATCTGTAAGTCTACCATTCACACTCGATTCGAGGTGGCATATGTCAGATACAAAGAACAAGGGTGGCCGTCCTACCAACGCCGAGTTGGCAGCACGCGGGATCACGAAGACTGAGCTGGAAATCGGCTTGCGTCTATTGAAGAAACATTTCGGGCCAGCAGTGACCCGTGCAATCGAAATTTCGAACATGGACGGAATTCCCCTTGACAAGCAGTTCAAGATGCAAATAGACTTGATCAAATTGTTCATGGAGATGAAGCGCGCCGACATCGCCCTCAAGAAAGAGGAAGCCCCAGCGGGTGAAGATGAGGAAGAAAACGTGGCTCCAGTGTTCAAGCTCCACGGAGTATAAAATTTTTCAGAAAGGAGTTGACAGATGTTCATCCACCATGTAGAGTTCTGGCTTCAAGGTAGCCCAGAACACATCCAAGCATACGTGCAGAAGATGTTGGAAGACGGCAAAAACCTGTTGACAGACTTTCAAGAAGAGGTTAAGCTTCTCACCACACAGATGGAAACGGTTGAGAAGTACGGTGTAGACTTCATGTACTATTGGTCAGTGCGAGATTACTTGACAGAGTGCATGCGGTGGTATTGAAGGATATGGGATTGTAGTGTAGTGATTGCACACCGGCCTTTTAAGCCGAACGGCGGCGAGTTCGAGTCTCCCTCCTACAACCAAACATGTGACAAACCATACGGCGGGGGTTCGACTCCCCACTTCCCGTGGAGGGATGACCGGGGTACGAAAGGGGAAATCACATCAGGGGTTGACAGATTCCAAAGTACACGGTACTGTGAACCCCGGATCTATTTTGGATGGTGAACCTACGGGGTCGTAGGAGCCGCCTGCTAAGCGTACTGCCTGAGCAATTGGGTCTGTTTCGACTACAGCGCCATCCTCCAAAATTAACTGCAACGACGGTCGCAGAAAGTAAACAGTTCCTCTATAGCTGAAGCGGGAGGTAAAATGACTGGGGTAAGAGTCCTCATGCTAAGCGCTGAATTTTGAGTTTCAAGGCGTGTGGCTACAAAGGGTACAAACGGGGCTTGAACCCCCGGCCACTGGTGATGAATCGGTGAGGGTTCGATTCCTTCATGCGCCTCCAATTTTGAATGACTGGCCTTGCTTATAGCCAAAGCGTCTGTTATTGTTGTGGAGATAAAATAGCAGAACGACTATAGGAGGGGCAGTGTCCACTACTCGTAACCTTGAGTCATTCAATTTAATTTCCCCGAAGTAGTGTAAGTGGGTCTGCACACCGGCGCCGCACGGGAGGTAACGGTTCAATTCCGTTCTCGGGGGCCTATTTAGTAATTGATAAAGGAGAAATACGATGGCACTATTCAAGTTTGCACAGAAGGATCGCGAAGACGAACGTCTTGCTCCGCAAGCGTTGGAAACCTTCGCCAAGCTGGCCAAGGCAAGCTACCACGCATCGCTGCGTGCTGCTAAGCTGGGCGTAGCAGCGAAAGGCATCGAGAAATTTCTTCTTGACTGGAAGTACAGAACGAAGTAAGATTCATCGGGCCATTGACGCAATCTGGTAGTCGTGTCTCTCTCAAAAGGAGAATGTTGAAGGTTCGAATCCTTCATGGCCCACCAAGCAAGACAGGTCGCTGTTCGCCTTATAAGACAGCCTATTGCCCACGTAGTCCAACTGGTAGGAGACAGCACGCTTAGAACGTGAACAGTGTGGGTTCGAATCCCTCCGGGGGCACCAAACAACATAGAGCGTGTTAGAATGGTAGGATATCCTAGGTGTATCCGAGCCGGATGAACAAGTTCTTACCTTGTACTGGACTCACTGATCCGAGTCCTTCGCGTTGACCGCTAGAGGAAAAGGGTAACACCGAACGTTAAAGCGGGTTAAGATTTTGGACGATTGGCGAAACGGGAACGCGACGGTCTTTGACACCGTTATGAACTGGCTCGACACCAGTATCGTCTTCCAGAATAGGTTATAGCTCAAGTGTAGAGCGCTGTCCGTGGAGGACAGAGAATGCAGCCTAACGTACTGCTAACCTGTACAAATGATGTCCAACTCAATGTGGAGATGTTATGCAAATCGAAGTACAAGCACAGCCAGTAATGGCGTCTATCCCACCAGCCGCTCAACAAGTTGGTGAAGTGTACCAAGTGAGAACGTCAGCGATCTCTCCAGACTTCTACGCTGTATTGCGTCTGGCCGATCAAGTGTTGATGTTCCCGTCGCTGGAGCTTGCAGCTCTGGATGACGAACGTCTGCAAGGGATTCCATTCCTGCATCGTCCGTATGCGAAGTTGGTGATCTAACATCCTGAGGAAATCAAGCGCCTTGGATGAGACCTTGTAACCAACACAGGGTCGCTACTCCGCCACCGGGAGTATAACCAAGTACGGTGGAACGAATTTATGTCGGTAGTGTATAATGGCAAACAGGTCGGCTCCAAACCGGCAGAATGGTGGTTCGAGTCCATCCCGGCATGCCAAATGAAATAAATATGGATCTACGCTTGACAAACTGAATTTGTCGTGTTATCCTTAGCATACAGAATGAAATAATATACACGGGTGGCTCGATTGGACTGAGGCACCGCCCTACGAAGGCGTTCTAGGCAGGTTCGACTCCTGTCCCGTGTACCAAACAAATGGCTTATGTTTCCTCTGGGAAGGAAGATTGACTGTCTATCAATCAGTTGTGGGTTCGAATCCCATATAGGTCGCCAATTTAATGCTGTCGTCTTCTAGCGGGCAGGAAACCGGCCTTTCACGCCGCGTAACGAGGGTTCAAATCCCTTCGACAGTACCAAATTGATTTACGCATTCTAAGCTAACTAGGTAGAAGCGCTGGTCTGAAAAGCCAGATGATGTGGATCGTTACCACAAGAATGCACCAAATACTGGGGGATCATGTTCCAAGAGAGGCGAGCGAGGTTTGCACCTTTGCTGTGTAGGGTTTGATTCCCTAATTCTCCACCAAGTACGCAATTGATTGCACGTAGAAGCTGTGTTCTGACGCTATACACGCGACATATTGCAACTGTTACATAGCGCGGGGTCTAAGACGGCTGGTGCTGTCACGCGGCTCATAACCGCCCGGAAGAGGTTCGATTCCTCCTTGCGCTACCAGATTAGTATAACTGAGAAATCAGGAGTCGTGTTATCAGATACAACCCGAATCTAGTAAGGGCGCTGTCGAAATGCTGATTATACTAACCAATTTATGGCCTGTTGTCCGAGTGACTTAGGTGATCGTCTGCAAAACGATTCAGGATGGGTTTGAATCCCTCACTGGCCTCCAAATTTAAGGATTTATTGAAGAGTAAGCATAGTGGTACTGCGGCGCGCTGTTAACGCGCTTTCCGAAAGGTCTCGTAGGTTCGAATCCTACCTCTTCAGCCAATTTGCCGATTGACTCCACGCTGGGACGTGGTAGGGACTGTAAATCCTGAGCCGAGGCTATGTGGTTCGATTCCATCAAGCGGCACCAATTTAAACTCTCTCTGGCGTAAAGGTAGCGTATTAGCTTTGGAAGCTTAGGGCGGTGGATCGATACCACCGGGAGAGACCAATTTATGTTGTGACTGTGGGGCTGTACAGTCTGGGACTGTCTTCGAGCTGTGACCTCGTTGAAGCGGATCGAAACCGCACCTCACCCCAAACACGTGTAGCCGTGCCTAGAGCTTGCAGTGAATAGGCCCGAAGAGAGGTTTCACTCTTCCGATACCACTGCTTAATTTCGCCCTTATCGTATAATGACCATTACACCTGTTTTGTAATCAGGATATCGCAGTTTGATTCTGTGTTGGGGCACCAATTTCGCGGGTACATACAAGGTGTATCGCCAGCCTTCCAAGCTGTGTAGTAAGGGTTCGACTCCCTTTATCCGCTCCAATTTGCTCGGTTCGTCTAATGATAGGGCCACTCCTTTACACGGAGATGACGGTGGTTTGATTCCATCACTGAGCACCAAATTTCCTTACAAGGTTTCATCCGCAACACCTTAGGAAATGCACCATGGCAACACTCCCAGACGTAACTCTAACGGGGACAGCCTACCAGAATGTATACGCAGCAACGGCCATCGTGGTCGGTACTGCTGTAACGGTACAGAACAAAGGCTCAAGCCCTATCCTCTTGCAAAACATCGCTTCACAACCTTCCGCATCCTCCCCGAATGGTCATGTCCTTCTCGCAAACGAATCTATCGATGTCACTGGTACGATTCTAGGTTTGTGGGCAAAAGGCGTTGGCCCTATCTCTGTTGAGGTGATCACCTAATGACATTCTCTACAGGCCGTCGTGGTTCTGGATATGCTCTTGGGCCTGATCAAAATACTTTCAGTGGTATAGACCTAATAACTGCCGCCGCTGTACGTGATGCCTACTTTGCATCCAATCCTGCTAAGCTAGCCGCTTACGATAGTAATTCAAACTCTCTGATTCGTCTTGTTTATCCTGATACAACTGTTGTGCAAGGCCGTAGTGCTGGAGCATGGGTTGATTACTCGGGGTTCTTGCAAGGCCAGCCCGGTGAAGTTGCCAGTCTGGTAGATGTTCGAATTGGTGAAGTTCCTTTCAAAAGATTAGACGGTACTTTCGGTAGTAGCCGCCTACGTGTACTAGATGATGGAAGTTTGCTCGCTCCACCGAACTTTGGTGTAGAGTCGGGCAGTATTGCATTTGGTGACGTGATCCTCCTTTCTGAATCCGCTGGGTTCCTTGCTATCAGTAATAACCTCAACGGAAACAACTACACGATTCTGGACTACCAGACACCTCGTGACGCAGCTTCGTCAAGCCCACACGCATTTATCTTGAATGGCGCCGAGACTCCTTTCTTGGCTCAGGGCGTTGATACAACAAACATCCCTGACAACCCTCTCATCTTCAACTACACAGTTCAAAACGACGCCCGTACTAACGCCCTGACATTCCGTGCATACGCACCGATGACTAACGTTCGTGTGAGAGTGTCACAAGTATCTAACGGAGTGGTGTTGAAATACATCCCTACGAAAGAAGCTTGGGAAACTGAGTTGAACGGTATGAGCTGGGCAATAGGAGACAACACTTTCGACTTCGAAGACTCTCCAGTAATTCTTGAAGCCGGGAATGTTCTCAAATTCGAAATCTACGCAACGTCCGTCGCCCTGAAAGGTAACGCCTCAGGCATTCCATACATGAGTGCCACGCTTCAAACAGGCGTGTTCCGCAATGTGATTATGGACTACGATTACACCCCTGAACTCGTAAGAGACAAGCTAGCTTCCCTGTCTGGTGCAAACCGACTAGGCATCGCATCTATCAATGGTGCTGTGACCTCCGTAGCTGGCCGTACAGGCGCTGTAGTTCTTTCCCCTAGTGACGTAGCAGGATTGGCAGCAGTGGCTTCCTCAGGCGCTTACAGCAGCCTTAGCGGCCTACCGTTCATCCCTACCAAAACGTCCGACCTCACAAACGACTCTGTATTCATTACAAGCGCTGGTGCCCCTGTACAATCCGTCAATGGTTTGTCAGGTGTAGTGATTCTTGGCAAAGTCGAGATTGGTTTGCCAAACGTTGACAACACGTCAGACGCGAACAAACCAACAAGCACAGCTCAACAGGCCTCCATTGACCTGAAAATGTCGCAACACAACGCCCTCTCTGATCCTCACCCACAATACACCACAACATCTGAGGCCGCTGCTGCTGCTCCAGTTCAATCAGTTGCTGGTCGTACTGGTGCGATTATTCTCACCACAGGTGATCTCACAGAGTCTGGTAATTTGTTCTACACAGACGCTCGTGTTGGTACATACCTGACATCGAATGGATACACCATCAAGTCTGTTACGACAGGTGGAACTGGTGCTTCTGTATTGAACAACACCACAGGCGGAATTGCAACCCTTCGCAACATCAACGGTAGTGGTCTGATCACAGTTACTCAAAACGCCAACGACATCACCATCGCAGCTCCAACTGTGACCGGTGGTACTTACACGCCAACCCTAACCAACCAAACAAATGTGAGTGCTTCAACTGCTTACTCTTGCCAATGGATGCGTGTGGATGGTGTTGTAACAGTCAGCGGTAAAGTGGACATTGACCCAACAAGCAACGCAGTTCAAACAAGACTAGGAATTAGTCTCCCAGTGGCCTCTAACTTTGGTGCTAACGGGGATTGCGGTGGTGTTGCCACGTGTGTCGATATCTCCCAAGTAGCAGGTATTTCTGCTGACGTGACAAACGACAGAGCAACACTCGAATTGATTTGTACGTCTACAGCAAACAGAACTTTCTGGTTTACCTTTACATACAGGGTGATTTAATGTCTGCACATATCAATCCATACGTCTACGGCCCAGCAGGGCTGATGAACGGACCAAACATCTGGGTTGGAACAACTACCACAAGTGGTGGTGCTTGGACTGTTGACTATTCAGCAGCCGAGTTTATCTCCGCTCCTATGGTTGTAGCCACTCCCGTGTTGAACTCTACAAACGTATATGACAGGGCTTTCGCTAGCCTGTCAGGTACTCCATCTACAACTGGAGCATCTGGTTACGCCGTTCGTGGTGCTAACCTATTGGTACTTGGTGCAACTGTTCGAACTGTTCCTGATGGTACAGTGATCCATGTTATCGCCATTGGCGAGACATCGGCAGAAGCTCTAATGGCACCTGAGACCGAATAACAAACTAACAACAAGGGGCACACCGTTGACTACAAGTTCACTTACCCACAAGCGTGGGGATACATTCGACGTGCTTGCCCCTATCCCCGAAGTCTTCGCTGACGGATATTTTGTGGGATGGGTAGTAACAGCACAAATTCGAACAGCACAGTATGACCGTCTGATCGCAGACTTGACATGCACTTGGGAAGACGATCTAACAACGCGTCTTCTCCACATCCAAGACTTCGCAACAGATGACTGGGCTGTAGGGCCTGCCGAGATGGATATTCAATTCACTCGCACCCTAGATGACTACACCATGTCAACTCAAACTTTGAAGGTAGTGATCGTCAAAGACGTTACTCATTCGGAGCCTTGATATGGTTGATGTAATTCAGATTGAAATTCCGATTCAGGATCAAATTCCTGATCTCATTCTAAAGCCTGTCGGGCCAGACAATATCTCGATTGAGATCGGTCAGGTAATGAAAGGCGACAAGGGTGATAAAGGTGATAAGGGAGACACTGGTGAAGGTGTACCCGGCCCCGCTGGCCCACCCGGCCCACCACTTGGCACGTTCCAATGGACACAAGGCGCTGCACTGGCCATCTGGACAATCCCACACAACCTCGGCAGATACCCATCGGTGACAGTTGTTGTGAACGGAGACCCTAGAGTGGTTACTGCTGACATCAGTTACATCGACAACAACACAGTGAGAGTGACGCATAGCACTGCTCTGGCTGGAACAGCATATTTGAATTGAGATCTTCCAATGAAGCTTACGAACACGCTTGACGCCAATGGCAACACAATTATCAACTTGCCCAATGCCACTACGGCTCAGATGCCTGTTACGCTTGCACAGCTTAACTCGGCCATTCAAGGTTGGGCATGGAAATCACCTGTACGTGCTGCCTCTACAGCAAACTTGACACTCTCTGGTCTTCAGACTGTTGATGGTGTAAGCCTTGCTAGCGGTGACCGCGTTCTGGTTAAGAACCAAACTACACAAACTGACAACGGTATCTACCTTGCAGCTTCTGGCTCTTGGACTCGCTCTACCGATATGGACTCAGCAGAAGAATTCTTGCTGGCTACATGCTTCGTCAGCGAAGGCGGAACTGCTGGTAACACAAGCTGGACAATGACCTCTGACGGCCCAATCGTTGTTGGTACTACGTCTATCGTGTGGGTACAAACAGGTGGTGGCCCTAACTACACAGCAGGTAACGGTGTAACGATCAGCAGCGGTGTTATTGCAGTTGACCCAACCGTTGTTGCTCGTAAGGCAAGTGCTGCGATTGGTGATGGATCTTCAACTACCATCACATTCACTCACAACCTGAACACTCAAGATATTCATGTCAGCCTGAAAGATGCCAGCACACATGTTGGTGTATTCACGGACTGGACAGCAGTCACTGCAAACAGCGTACAGCTGAACTTCAGTGTGGCCCCAACTACAGGACAGTATCGCGTAACAGTGGTGGCCTAAATGAAGGTTCTTGACGGATTTCAAGATGCATACAATGTACACTTGTCACCGCCACTACATGCTGGGCTAAGAAGCGGGAGATACTACGGTGTTCCCGCTGCTGTCATCAACAACGCTGCATTGGCTGGTGACACTATCTACTGGACTCCAGTGTTTGTTCCAGAAAGAACCACCATCGTAGAGCTTGGATGTAATGTTGTAACGACAGGTACTGCGACTCTAGCTCGACTAGGCATGTATCGTCTTGGTGCAGGAACACTAACAGCGGTTGCACTTCCTACTGAATTTTCAGTATCAACAACAGGGGCAAAAGCTGCAACAATCTCTGCTCCAGTCGAACCCGGCACCTATTTTATTGCTATCGTGCTGAACGGTAGTATTACGATCTCGACTGCTCAAGTCAACGGTACGGCTGGCCCTGCTGGCATCTACGGAGGCATGCACGGAGCTGCCACACCAACTGCTGCTGGTAGCGCTGATGTTGGTCTAACGACTAGCTACACATATGCAGCATTGCCTTCGCCAACATATGCACTGTCGAACACAGTGTATGGCGGTATTGTCATTCCTCATCTCACATACCGCATCTAAGGGTTACGCAACGTAATCCAATCCCAAAGAGAGGCGCAAGGCCTCTCGCAAATTCAAGGAGTACCCGATGCTAGATGAACCAATCGTTAGGGTCTTCGATATGAGTCCCAACGTTATTGGGCCAAAGTCGGAGAAACAATATGCCTTCATGCATACAGACGCAGACATCACTGTCTTCGGTGGTGCAGCGGGTGCTGGTAAATCTTATCTAGGGGTGATGGACTTTCTCAAGTACATTCACCTACCAAAGTTCCGTGGTCTGATTACACGTCGAACTACCCCGCAATTGAAAGGCCCCGGTTCTATCCACGACACTTGCAAAGACCTCTTTGTTATGGCTGACCCTAAGGTTCGCTGGAAAGACAAGGATGGC
>JAHFOH010000201.1 GCA_023266955.1 Nitrososphaerota archaeon | reverse complement strand
TACGTCTTTCTGAGGGTTTCCACTTCTTTTGGATGTGTATGACATAGTCCTTCTGTCTCGCAGCCTGTTCTTCCAGCGGAGTTGTCAAGACTTCTATATGATTATCTCTGAAGAGGAAGGCAGCCGAGCCTTCAAAGATGCCATTGGTGTATTGGGTTATGTAGAAGAAGTTTGGGTCAATACGCATGCCGTTGATTATCGCGATTATGGTCACATCCTCTTTCGTATCGCTGAATATTCTGTTTAGTCGGTTTTTCAATTTGGTTTGCGCCTGTGTTTTTGTTCATCTACATAGACACGTATATGAAGAAAGGGATTTTGTTTGCGACGCTTCAAGTAGAATTTGAAGGGGTCCTGGGGGGCTCTGTCTCAGATGTTGTGAGATCTTTGAAACTCCTGATGCTCATTTTTTGTGATTCTTTTCAGCCTCTTATCTGATCCGAACATGCTTCTCGGACTTTCTACATTATCGAATTGTTTGAGAATTTTGGCGTAGTCTTCTGGTCCGCATCTCCATCCTTGGGCTATCATCTCGTCTAGGGATCTCTTGGCTCGATCCTTTGTGATTATATTTTCTTCGATTGCCAGTTTGAGTAAGTGAGCCGTTCCGCCCAAACTGATCGAATAGACTTTAGCAACGCTTCTCGCCAGTTTGTCGTCGATGATGGCCGTTCCTTTGTGCTCCTTGGCAAGGGCTAGGATTTCTGCATCTGCAGTAGATAGTCCTTTAATGGATAATAGACTTTTGAAAAGGGATGTGTTTCTCGGTGCAACTACCTTCACAACTTTCTCGTCAAGAAGCTTTGATAATGCTTCTGCCTCTGGAGCCCCCATGGCTAGTCCTCTGTCTATCACTTCTTGTTTGACCGACGGTGATGTGATACTTTCGATTCTAAGTTTGGATATTACGTCGATTAGTCCGATCTTCGCTAAGTAGATTAGTGGCGTTGAGTTAAGCACTAGAATAGTACTCAGATGCAGTGGCTCCTATTCTATTTCTGACGTGGATAACTCCACCCAGTGCACGCGTTTTTCTCTAAGCAGCTCTGCGAATTCCCATACAGATAGCTTCGCAATTTCAGCTGCCTTGTTAAAGGAAGCTTTGCCTTGTTGGAGAAGTTGTACGGCGAAATTTTTCCTCCATTCTGATATGCCTATCTCCATGATCTTTCTTACGGCTGTGGCCTTGTCCACTTTCTCGTAGTCCATTATTTCCCTTAGCTCCTTGTCCATTTCTTGTGGAATTCTGGTGGCTACCGGTCTTAAAGTCATTGCATACATGTGATACCTATTGTATACTTAACCGTTTGTCATCTTACTATTAGGCTGCCGGTGATGCAGTTTGTTATGAGTATACGATGAACAACCAGTTACCCTATCACACTAGCGTAACTGGTTTCAAGACGGAAGGCGTTTCTATGTACTAATCTGACTGAGGTTGGATTCCTTCAATAAAGTTCGTGGCCACCAACATGTAGCAACTCTATTGTTCTCCCATCAAAGACTATACTGTAGTAGATCCTGTGCCGACGGCACCAGTACCACTGCAGAAGGTCTAAAGTATTACCCTCAAGGTAATACCACTATGGCTTTAGTTCGAGTGACGAAGAAAGGGCAGATTACATTGCCAGAGGACATTCGAGAAGCGAAGGGAATAGAGCCCGGCCACGTCGTGACGGTCGACTTAGAGGGCGATCGGATAATTGTCGAAAAAGTCAGGGGGGATGTAGTTGCACAGACCGCTGGACTCTGGGCAGGCAAAGCTATCGTCAATTATCGGGAGGCACGTCGCGCAGCTGACCAGCGCCGCCACAAGGTCCTCGCGTGATCATATTCTTCGACACTGACGTACTGATAGATCATCTTAGAGACAAAACTGGAGTAAGTCAAGCCTCCCTACTCCTCAAACTCGTGCGTGACAACGTCATCCTGTGCTACCTTTCTGTTATGACGATCGCGGAACTCGTTGTTGGAGCGGAGCTAACTGGAACTCTTACCCAACTTCGCCAGTTGCTTAAGCTCTTTCACCGGAAGACCATCACGAGCATCATCGCCGAGCACGGAGGGGCCATCCGTGCTGCCAGTATCGCTCAAGGTCGTGAAATGACTATCCTCGACGCACTAGTGGCAGCAACAGCGATCAATGTGGGGGCATCCCACCTAGTCACACGCAATGTAGATGACTACAGTAAGCGTGCAGCGAAGCTGTCCGTTATCACTCCTACCGAAGCGCTGAGACAGTTGAGACACAAAGCGAAAGCATTCAAGTAATCCGGAAAAGACACGGGGACTCGCCCACATTTCATAATATCATCAGCTGCGTAGAACCGATATAAATTGAGCATCTTCCGCGACAGAGTCATGTTACATTCACCTCAACGCATCATTGTCTTCGCCTACTCAATTGGTGTCGCAGGAGTGTTTCTCCAGATGGTTGGCGCACACTGGGATGTGAGCTGGCACCTTCTCGGGATAGTGGAAACCTTCGTCACTCCTCCGCACGCGGTTCTCTACACAGGTATCGGTCTTGCAATATTCTCGGCCTTCCTTGGTGTTTGGATGAGGCTACGAAAGTATCATCTTGATGAGCCACTTCTTACAGGATTGAAACTCGCTCTCGTTGGCGCAGTCTTCCAGATTATCTCCGCACCCCTAGACTTCTTGTGGCACGACGTATACGGATTCGACCCGTACCTATTCACTCCGACACATTCGATTCTGATAGTAGGGATAGGGATTCAGGGTTTGGGGATGGCGGTAGGAACGGTCCGCCTGAATCAGGCTCGACTTGTGGGAACAAGCCTTCGAGGCTTCTTCTCCTCATCCAGGTTGCTTCAATCTATCGTAGTCGTCTCACTCTCGGTTCTCTGGCTAGAAATGAATTTCATACTGGGATGGATATTCAACGCTGAAGGAGTAGCGTACACATTTCACATCTGCTCCCCTCAGCTGATCGCCGCAAGAAGTTGTGGCTTCGTCCAAGGGTATTACCAAGCCATCTTCCTGCCGGCTCTTCTTCTCTACGCCGC
>JAHFOH010000046.1 GCA_023266955.1 Nitrososphaerota archaeon | reverse complement strand
CCTCAGGAATCTCTTTGGCGGAGTTCAAGCTGATTGTCTCAGATCCCAAGTCGGGAAAATCGGATGCTTATGCTTTGAAAGATCAGCAAGCACAGATGTTCATTGGATTAAGGATTGGAGAGACCGTTGATGCCAGCGTCGTGGGGGCCAAAGGTAAGGTCAAGATTACAGGAGGCAGTGACCGGTCTGGCTTCCCGATGAGACGTGACGTGTCAGGAGGGGTGAAAAAGTATGTTCTTCTCTCAAGAGGAGTAGGATTTCGAGGAGAGAAGGGAGAGAAGAAGAGGAAGCTGATTAGAGGAAACATGATCACTGAAGAGATCGGGCAGATTAACGCCGTCCTAGTCTGAATCAGAGGAGAAGTTTGAGAAAGCTTCCAAGACAACCCGAGGTAAACATTGGCACGAGCGGCCATGTAGACCACGGGAAGACAACGCTTGTCCAAGCTATTACAGGCATATGGACTAGCGCCCACAGCGAGGAGTTAAGGCGGGGAATCACCATAAAAGTAGGTTACGCGGATGCAGCATTCTACAAGTGTCCTGACTGCTCTAATCCAGAATGCTATGGCACTTCTCCCGAGGGGCTATCCTGCAATGGCGAAGCTCAGCTGAAAAGAGTGGTGAGCTTCGTCGACTGCCCTGGTCACGAAAGTCTCATGGCAAACATGCTGTCAGGCGCGGCTGTTATGGATGGCTCAATACTCGTCATTGCGTGCAACGAAAAAGTGCCGCAACCTCAGACAAGAGAACACCTCTTGGCCCTTCAGATGTTAGGAATGAGGCAGATAGTAATCACACAGAACAAGGTCGATCTGGTCACGGACGATGAGGCTCTTGAGAATTATGAATCGATAAAGAAATTCGTAGATGGAAGTGTGGCAGCGGACGCGCCCGTAGTACCGATCTCGGCGCAACAAAAGGTGAACATTGATGCGCTCATCAAGGAGATCGAAGATCGAATTCCCACGCCAGAGAGGAACGTATCCGCCCCGCCAACTTTGCAGGTACTTCGGTCGTTCGATGTGAATAAGCCTGGGCAGTCGGTGAAGGAACTCAGAGGGGGCGTCGTAGGTGGAACCCTCTTGCAGGGTGAGTTAGAGGTCGGTGAGGAAATTGAGTTACGCCCCGGAACCATGAATGACAAGAATGAACGGTATGAGCCGATTCATACGAGGGTCGCCAGCCTCGGTACTTCTTCAGGAATGGTCGAACGTGTGCGACCAGGAGGATTGGTAGCTGTGGGCACGTATCTTGATCCATCATTAACTAAGGGAGACTCATTGGTTGGAACTGTCGTTGGCAGACCGAATGAATTGCCTCCAGTGCACGACCGCATCGGTATGGATACCAATCTATTCGAAACTGCAGTGGGGACACCGGATCTAGTGAGGGTTGAGAGGATAAGAGTCGGAGAGAACCTAAGACTCAATGCGGGGACGGCTTTAACGCAAGGAGCGGTTTCCTCGGTCAGAGAGGACTATGTTGAAGTGAATCTAAGAAAACCTGTCTGCGCAGCCAGCCCTAGTCGTGTCGCGATAAGTCGCAGGATTGTCGACAGATGGCGCCTCATTGGATCAGGATTAATCAAGTAAGGTATGGTTGATATCCTACTCGACACCAGCTTCTTAATCGAATTCTCCTCAAAGCCCATCAGCGGCTTAGACGAGACTGAAGCGAAATATGGAAAGATTCGTTTTGTTGTTATGGAGGCCGTGATGCAGGAACTCAGGAAATTGGTTTCTGGTAGTGCGGGAAAAAGGACTCGCAAAGCCAAGATGGCATTAGATTTTGCCTCAAAACAAGTTATTTTCGATTACAACAAGGGTGCGTCGGTTGACGATAAGCTGTTCAACTACGCGTCCCAATATCCCTCAGCCATAGCGACATTAGATCGGAAACTTGCCCAGAAGCTGAGGAATTCAGGTTTGCCAATTTTGACGTTGTCGAAGAATAGGATAAAGGCTGAAGGCGTCTTCACTCAAGCGAAACCTTCATAACCAAAACTCCTTCGCCCCCTAGCGTCCAGAGGAAACGGCATTTTTGTTTCAGCTTGTCCAGCTAGAGGATGTTGTTAGGGTCCCACCTAGTAGATTTGGAGAGAAGTTGGAGACAGTGGCCTATGAGATCCTAAAGGGCAAGTACGAAAGCACTATGAGTCCCGAATTAGGCTTCATTATCATGGTAATGGACGCAGCAGCAGATCCTGTGGGAAAGATCATCCCGGGCGACGGCGCAGCCTTCCATAAGGTCACTTTCTCAGTCTTAACCTTCTTCCCCAAGATCCAAGAAATTGTTGAGGGCGAAATTGTGGAAATAACCGATTTCGGAGCCTTCGTCAGGATTGGCCCTACAGATGCTCTGTTACATCTCTCGCAAATTACTGACGATTACCTCACGAGCGATGTAAAACAAGGTTTGATTCTAGCAAGCCAGAGTAGGCGAAGCCTAAAAGTTGGTTCACGTGTCCGTGTCAGAATAACCGCAGTCAGCCTCGGCAGAGGAGCCGCGATGGGTAAGATAGGAGTGACTTGTAGACAGCCGTTCCTAGGTGCATTGGAGTGGATCCAAGAGGATTTGGCTAGGATTAAGGCGACGGAGACAAAGGCTGTAGAGGCAAAGGCCACGCAAGCAAAGAAGTAAATCCAGCTATGCGCAAGGAAACAGCCTGCAGGAAATGCCATACCCTAACCACGGGCCGAGTATGTCCGAACTGCCACTCGACGGAGATGAGTTCCGAATGGTCGGGTCTTATAATCGTCTTCGATGTCGAGAAATCCATCCTCGCGAAAACGTTGAACATCACTGCGCCGGGTCGTTACGCTCTGAAAGTGAGTTAGCAACCGATTGCGTCTCCATGAAGTCACGCAGAAGATCAGATCAAAATTAAAACGTCCGCTCGGACTTCTACTCACGGCAGAACAAATCAAAAAGAGTGCTCTTCGGAGTCTCTTAACAGGCGCATCTCCGCTAGTGGCCGTGGGCGATGCCACTACAGACACGCTTCTCTCCATAGGGATAACGCCCTCCATCCAAGTCATTGACGGGAGAGAAATGAGGCTACCACGGTCTCTACCCAAAAAGGCCCACGTGACCGAGATGCATCTGCTTAACCCGAGCGGTCACCTATCTGATGAATCAGTCAAACTTTTTGCCTCGATCATGAGACACCCGTTGCCTGTTAGAGTAATAGTGGATGGGGAGGAGGATCTTCTTGCACTCGTTGCCGCGGCGACAATACCTGAGGGAGGCGTGATCCTTTATGGACAACCTAAGAAGGGTATCGTGGTGGTCAAACTTACCAAGCGGAAAAAAGAATCAGCTAGCAGAACTCTTCAAATGATCGGCCTGGACATCAAAAAATAGGTTAGAAACTCTAAATACGCTTGGAAAGGACGGGTCGAGGTCAACGGATTGTCATTCAAGATCGCTGGAGACGAATTTAACAAGCTGCTGCAAAGGCGCGAGGTCTTCTGCACGTTCAAGTCTTCAGCAGGATCGATGACAAGACAGGAGGCTATCAAAGCTGTTGCAAAGAAGATACGTGTCGATCCAGAGAATGTGTATCTGATTAGAATGCAGGGTCAATCCGGAACCAGAGACCTCTCTGCAAGCTTCTACATCTTCAAGGATGAGACTGAGGCAAAGAAGCAGTTAGCGAAGCATCTCTTTCTCAGACTTCTGTCGAGGGAGGAACGAAAGAAACTTGCCGAGGAAGCTAAGAAGACGAAGCCCTCCGAGGCACCAAAGAAGAAATGAGATATGTCTGAAGAGAAGAAGGCCTCTAAGCCGAAGGTAAGCCCTCAAGTCTGGAAGTTCTACAAAGTTGAGGGAAGCACAGTCACTAGGCTAAGAAAAGACTGTCCGAGGTGTGGCAAAGGATACTTCCTCGCTGAACACTCAGACCGTGCATCCTGCGGGCATTGCGGCTATGCTATCTTCAGGAAATCAGGGTAGGTCGAGGGAAAAGTAATCCTTTTTCTGCGAAACAGTCCTATTCCGCCTCATTCTCGCAGTCTGCTTTTGATCGTGTCACGCACCGCCTTCGCCACAGTAGGAAGGATGAGGGGCTCAAAGGGGGCTAGATACTTTAGGTTCAGTGCATTCTGCACGGCTTTTCTGTCGCCAATCCTCATGTAGCCCTCTAGAAATGAATCTGTGATGACTTTAGCTGCACTAGCATTGAGGGTTAGCTTATTGGAATAGTAGATGAATTCCGCGATATCCCATGACCTGTCCCCTCCTTCTCCAGCCTGCTCCAAGTCAACAAGAAAGAGCCTATCATTCTGAATGACCGCGTTACTTGGCTTCGTGTCGCCGATAGTGTAGCCATGACTATGCGCAATGCTGATTGCTTCCCCGTATGCAGTCAACGGCGTGGTATTGTGAGAGCGACCAGAGTGGATAGATGACACCACTCTGCCCAAGTCTACTCCGTCGATGAACTTCGTAATCAGAATGCGATCTGCCAGCATTACGCATACAATCTCCGGAGTATTCAACCCAATTTTCCTCAGCTCTCTGCTGGCATGATATTCTCGTCGAAGTCTACTTAGAGGTGTTAGGTCGAAGGTCTTTCCTGGAAGAGCCCAGAGCTTCAGGAAGGCCCATTTAACCGCCCAGATATCTCGGAATCTCTTGACTGCGACCGAGACTTTCTTGTCTGCTTGTTCTAATGTATAAGTCGTGGAAGTGTAATATAGCTCGTCAGGCCCGTGTTCAGTGACCTTAACATTCTTGTCGAAGCCTAAGGCTTCGGCTGTCGGTCGCAGCCAATCGTCGCTCTCTGCTATAAGCCTCCCTTCCTCAACTTTCCAAAGTGATTTTGGCAGTCTTATTTCGTCGGGAACTGATTCTATCTCCTTTGACCTGCTTAACTTCGATGCTACTTCCTTCCTGACAACGCCGAGTCCTACCCTGCCAGCGTAGCCGTGAACCGCATATTGTCGGACTCCCCTGGCAGTCTGGGTTAAGGCGGCTGACACTTTTGAAACCTGTATATGACTCGCGGACTTCTGAGGGATTCCAACGTAGCCATTGTCGTACGTCACAATTCCTTCTTGGGCGAACTGTCTCGCGATCCCCTCGAAGGCGTTTAGGGCTGGCGGAAGATTGTGACTGATCAGTTGTTTTGAATACGTCTTTGAGTAGCTGTAAAGCGCGGGTGGATATATTGCTGCTCGTTTCCTTATCTTTTCGAAGAGAAAATAGCTAATCGGCAACAGCAGCTCAGACGCGAATTCCCCCACACTGCCAGCAACTTCTTGCAGCGTCTCAATGAATACTCGTCTTTTGAAGAGAAATTCAACCTGCTCCAAGAATGCTTCGCCCTCTAACGGCTCGTACACATTCAGTAATCTTCCAACCACGAACTCACCCAAACTGGCCTTTGCAGCATCCTTCTCGAGGGCTTCAGAGTCTACTAGTAATGCCGAGACTTCCGCTTGGTTGCTGATGTATTTGTACCTCACTTTGGGTTGAAAGTTCGGGAGAACAATTAGCACATCGTAGTCGCTGTCAGCTTTTGCGTAGCCGGCTACATGGGAGCCGTAAACGCAGACCGCACGAGGCTTCGCCTCGCTTGAAACACTCTTGATCGTCTCTAATACTTTGAGCCTCTCCTCATTGTCCATCCGTATGACTGCCGCGCTCGAACTATTTCGTCTTGGCCCTTCTGAGTTCATCAAGCTTCTTCCTCAGTTTAGGATCGATCCTAGCCCCAAGGAGGGATGAGACAGGAAGCTTTACAATGTTACTCTCAGGGGGAATCCGAACTGTTGGTAGGCCTTTCTCCACCCAGCGTGTTGCAGTCTTACTCGTCAGACTATTGTCGATGAGCCCTCCTTGAAACTTCTTCCTCAAGAGGGTAATCAGTGATCTATCCTTGAAAATCAGCTTCGCATCGAATAGGGCTTCATTATCGCTGTATCCTGATTCGAAAATACTGCTCGATGCTCCCCCAGATAGGAGGTCCATGCTTTTCAGACGTCGCATGAATTCTACATAGTGAAGGAACTCGTGTGCCAAGACAGCGTGAATTGTTGGCTTGCCTCCAAAGAGAATGAGTGGGGTGGAAAGCTGAACCCAGATTTCAAGCTTGCTTAGAACTTTCACTGGAACAGTTCTTGCGAACATGGCTCCTAGTTGTCCGATTTCCAAAGGAGTAGAAGCCACAGATAATACTGGCTCGACGTAATATTGCGGATATCGCAGGCCGGCAGCCTTCTCGACCCTATTCACGCCTTCTCTGACGAATCTGAATCTTTCTTTGATGCTTCGAACTATGTCAGCTCGTAAGAGTGCTCCTTCGCCATTAGACTTAATTTTGAAGAGGGGGTCCAAGAGGCTATTTGCCGTCAGAGCAGCTTACAGGGCTATAAAGAATTGCGTCAAAAAATGCGTTAGCTAAGGTTCAATGCCACCTTGACGTCGCGAAGCCTTAAATGAAAACCGTCGAAAACTCGCCTACCTTCTGGTAGGAATTTCTTTGGAAGCACCTGTTATTGTGATTGCCTTGGGCGGAAACGCCATACTGCAAAGGGGTGAACGAGGATCATTCGCCGAACAGTATCGCAACGTAAGAAATACCGTTACGAAGATTGCGGACTTGATCGAAAGGGGGTATCGAATCGTGATCACTCATGGCAACGGACCGCAGGTTGGTTCGACCTTGCTGAGACATGAGGCTGCTAAGAACATTGTTCCGCCATTACCGCTAGATGCGTGCGGGGCTGAAACACAGGGATTCATAGGATATATGATTCAACAAGCCCTGAGGAACGAATTGAAGAAACGTAAGATGGACAAATACGTGATAACGGTAGTCACGAGGGTCATCGTGGATAAGAACGATCCTGCATTTTCGAATCCGACGAAGCCGGTTGGGCCATTCTACACTAAGGCTGAGGCTGAAAAGGTCAAGGAGGAAATCCCACAAATCGTCATCAAGGAGGACGCGGGGAGAGGATATAGGAGAGTCGTGCCTTCTCCAGACCCTAAGATCATAGCCGAAAGGTATGCGATAAGATCACTACTCGACAGCGGATTCGTGGTGGTGGCTTGCGGAGGGGGTGGAATACCGATTACCGAGGAAGAGGGTTATGCTGAGGGAGTTGAAGCTGTCATAGACAAGGACCTGGCTGGCGAGAGGCTGGCAACGCTGATTGGGGCCAATAAATTCATTATCCTGACGGACGTACCTGGAGCATACGTAGATTACGGAACCTCAAACGCCAGACTCATTACCCATTCGACTCCGGATGAAATGAAGAAGATATTCGATGAAGGTCACTTCAAAGAGGGGAGTATGGGCCCAAAGGTGACTGCTGCACTAAGGTTCGTAGAAAGTGGAGGAGAGGAGGCAATAATCGCTGAATTGGACAAACTTGTGGATGCATTAGAAGGAAGATCAGGCACACACATCAGACGCTAGCTGCTGAAACTAGAGAATTTTGCCCGCCATAGTTAAGGCCAGCACGGCAGTCTGAACGTGAAGCCTGTTCTCAGCCTGCTCAACGATTAAGGACTTCGCTCCGTCCATCACCTCGTCAGTCGCTTCCTGTCCCCGGAACACTGGCAGTACGTGCATCACTGCAGCATTCTTGTTCATCTTGTCGAGAAGATTCTGATTCATAATCCAGTTACTGTACTTGTTATGAATTGTGACTTCTCTTTCCTTCCCGAATTTATTGAGTCCAGTAAGAACACATTCATGGCTGGCCCAACTTCTAGGAAAGATGATGTGCGCACCGTCTACGGCGTCGGCAGGCTCATGAGAAATTTCGAAGGTGCTACCACTCTCTTCAGCGTTTTTTCTTGTCTGGAGGACGATTTTCTCGTCTAGCTCGAAGCCACGCGGATAGCAAAGCGTGACGTCAATACCGGATCGAGACGCTATCAGCATCTCCTCCTGAACACTTCCCCACGAGCGAATCCGGTCGGAGTAAGCCCACATGATCACGTATCTTTTCCCCCTAAACCTAGGGAATTTCTCCTGTATTGTGAGAACATCTGCTAAACCTTGGCATGGATGGTACATATCGTCAGCCATGTTGATAACTGGAATGTTGGTATATGCAGCATATTCCCTGAGAATTTCGTTGCCTTTTCCGTATTCGTAGTTCACCGCGGATTCAAGAATACGAACGCCAAGTCCGTGCCCATATCTTTCGTACATTCTGGCAATGTCCTTGACCGCTTCTCCCTCGGGGCCACGCGTTGTGGCAAAGTCTATGAATTGCGCGTGGCCACCTAGAACCGTCGCAGCCGCTTCGAAGGAGGCTCTAGTTCGAGTGGAGGTGTTATAGAAGAGCATGAAGAAGGTTTTGTTCTTCAGTACCTGCGGTAGGCTACCTCTACGGTACTTTTTCTTGAAGCTCCGGGCGACATCCAGCGTGTAGGCGAGTTCCTCCTTGCTCCACTCCTGAGTTGTTATCAAATCTCGTCCACGAAGCTTGCTCGGATTCAATTCATTGAAGATACAGCGCTCAGAATAGGGTATTTATCGCTTCTAGGCTTAGAAATGACTAAAATCCTTAACAATCATACAATTCAGTTCTAGGAAGCCAATCCTTCTGGCGTCCCATTGTGAAAGTTTTAACCTTATTTACCGCTTTTATTCAACTTTCCTAGCAAGGAGAGCGTTCTTGGGAAAAATCGATGAAATAGATATGCGGATTCTTGCAGAGCTTGTTCAGGACGCATCTATATCGGTGCCTAAGCTCAGCAAGAAGATTGACGTTAATCCTTCTGTTGTCTATAGCCGGATAAAGCGGCTGTCCAAG
>JAHFOH010000200.1 GCA_023266955.1 Nitrososphaerota archaeon | reverse complement strand
AGCTCTAGCTTTAGCCTAGCCTACTTGCCTAAGCTTTTCTGCAGGAAATTCGCACCAATGATGATCCAATCATCTACCCACCCCTGAACTCGATTCGAATTATTTGTCCATCTCTTAAGACATGATTTCTGAACTCGTAACTTCTCACTCCATTAACCAGCATAATTATGCTACCAGATTGTGAACATTTATCGAAGATGCAGGTTTCATTGAAGGGAACGCCCCATACGTCGAAAAATTCGCCTAGAATATAATTCCTGTTGACGGATGCGCGATTCCGTTCGTTGCGTGAGAGCCTCGGGCGGGCCTCGATCCCGCGACCCCTTGCTTACAAGGCAATGGAGCGGTTCTTCGTCTGTGCTTTTGGCTCCTGTCTACCAGGCTGAGCTACCGAGGCTCAAAATTGCTTCGCTGCATTTAGCGCATTATATGCTTTGGCTCATTCCACCTTACTGCGGTATGGAGTTAAACCCCAGAAGTGCTTACGCCTTATTCTTCTCTGGAAAGGTCTTTTAGAATTGCCGCTAGAATTTGAGGATATTCTTCATCATCAAATTCAATTATGTCAAAGGCCTTTAGCTGCTTCGCCATCTTCAATCCGATCAGATGGTAGCAGGTCTCCTCCTTCTCGCCGAGGACTCGATAGTGAAAGTCCCTGCATGAACAGTAAGGTTGCTCCTCGTAGACTAATTGATCTCCTTCCTTTCCAACAGCTGTCCACAGTTCTCTTCCACTAGGTGAGAATCTGTGAAGCTTGATACTCTGAGTATTGACTAGTTGCCATGCTCTTTCAAGCTTCTTGCCGTATTTTCCATACTGTGCTACTATGGAGTCGTAGCTTGAATTCACTAAAAGCGCCTTTGACCCTCAGAAGGTTGCAGAAAAAAGGATTCTTATTCCTCCGCCCGTTGATTTCATGCGTTTGTACATGGGGAAATAGTCGGAGAGTTGCCTGCGCTCAAGGAGTTACTTTAGAGTCACTTTGTGCTAGCGTCTGCCGTACTTCAAGGCTTCAGTCCTCAGCTTCTCCCGTTCTCTCTCGACCTCTTGAAGTTTCATAATTCTTTCGTATTCCTTTTGCTTCTCTATTGGTATCAGCTCGTTAAGATGGTCGACCAATTTTTTCGCTTCCTCAACCTCCAGCGGTATGTTGATGTCCTTCCTTCCAGCAAGTTTGAGCTTAACCAATCCCTTTCTATCGGTGGTAACTGACCCTACAGTATGCAGAGGTAGGTCGAGGGGAATAATTGACTGAAACACGAAGCCCAATGTTTCTCTGAGAAAAGGCTTCGCCTCAAGGACATCCTCCATCGCC
Organism: Nitrososphaerota archaeon; assembly: GCA_023266955.1. Classification (GTDB taxonomy): domain Archaea; phylum Thermoproteota; class Nitrososphaeria; order Nitrososphaerales; family JAHFOH01; genus JAHFOH01. The sequence continues at coordinate 1,724 of JAHFOH010000200.1, read as the reverse complement.
TTTCTGAAACCCTGCTTCAGGTCAACCTCTAGAAGATCTGGATGAAGCTTAACTTGGAAGTGAGGTTTGTCAATGAATAGTACAAGGTCGTCCTTCTTCAAGCCGACTTCGCTACCAATGATTTTCAGTATTTATCGTTTGACACTTTTCAAAGGATGACGACTAAAGCCGTGGCAACGAACAGGTAAAGCAAGCCTAGCAGAAATGTGGTAGCTCCTATGGTCCACAATCGCCGTCTGGTAGGATATACGGTGTAAAAGAACACGCTCACCGCTGTTATAAGGAACATTATACCGCCTAGCACCAATACAAAACGAAGTGGAACGGGGAAGTTTGCCGGAAGATAGGTCACCTGAAGGGCAAACAGGCTGAGGCTCGCGAGAGTAGCCGGGTATGAGGCGTTCACTATCGGCTTGATGAATCTGGCTTCAAATTCTTCCGTCATAAAGCACACAAAGTCCCGGTGGATATATACACCTTTGCGAGCGTCAAGCCTTATATCGGATTTTCCTCGTTTCGAGGTTTGTGGAGCCTGCCTACAGGATCACGATCAATCGAATTCACTACAATCCTCTTGGCAAAGATGTTCCCGCAAAACTCAATGAGGAATACATCATCTTGGAGAACAAAGGAGATCAGAAGGTTCCTTTGGCTGGCTGGATGCTGATGGATAGGACCGCGACAGGAAAGCGTCAGCACGTCTACACCTTCCCGAACATTGTCTCCGTCTCACCAGGGGAGCAAATCTATGTGCATACCGGCAGGGGTAAGGATGCTTTCTCCAAGGGCAGGCCGCCTAGGTGGCTCCTATACTGGGGTAGACGGAGCTTCGTCTGGAACAATGAAGGAGACACTGCCACGCTCTCGGATAACAAAGGTAACTTAGTTGATTCACTTGAAGTCGTTCCGTTGAAACCCACATGATCCGAGCTCACGGAAATCCTAAATAAAACGAGCCAGTAGGTCGGAAATGAATTTGGAAGTCGTATTGAAACTAAAGCCAGGGGACTACGCTCCAGACTTCTCACTGCCAACTGGTGATGGCAGAATCTTGGGGCTGAAGGATTTTAGTGGTAGAAAAAACGTTGTTCTTTACTTCTATCCGAAGGACTTTACGTCAGGATGCACGATTGAAGGTTGCTCCTTCCGCGATTTCTACAATCAGATTAAAGAGCTAGATGCGGAAGTTCTAGGCGTCAGTCTCGATGATGTCGATTTACATAGGGCTTTCAGTGAAAAGTATAACCTGCCCTTCCCACTACTCAGTGATACTGATAGCAAGGTAGCTCAAGCTTACGGGGTACTAAGACCGGAAGGCACTTCGACGCGCCGTGTTACTTTCATCATTGATAAGGAGGGCAAGATCACCTATATCTTTCCAAGAGTGGATGTAACGAAGCACACTCAAGAAGTCATTGAAGTGCTGAAGAGTCTGAAAAGCTAGTCCGTCATTCTTCTTACTATAGTAAGACCAAGACTATTGCAGGAACGCCCACTAAACCAATTATCTCGGTGGCCCCTTCAACCATCCTGAGAGCCCTAGCTCTCTGACCGTCATTGTTAAGGGCTTCAGATCGCATGACTTTTCTTGGCGATTTTCGTCCAGGTAAAGAAGCCTCGGCCTCAGGTAGGTTACACCTCGATTCTGAGCCTTCAAAACGACTCTGATGTGCTCGCTTTTTAGAGGCCCAAGCTTTCTACCTCTCAAACTAAGGGAATTATCC
>JAHFOH010000199.1 GCA_023266955.1 Nitrososphaerota archaeon | reverse complement strand
TGGATCCGAAGTAGAACTCAGTAGACTCCCTTCCAGACCCAAAAGGCCGCTCAAATTCTATAGACCCTACGCCTGTGATCCAGCCGGATTACGAGCACGATTTTTTCATGCTCCAAAATCGAATATAGGATGCGAAGGTCTCCGACCCTTGAGCTCCAGACGTTTCGCTCCCTAAAGGGACCTAACAGAGGTTTTCCGACCGCACGTGGCCTTTGAGCCAATTCATCAATACGTTCTTTTACTGTGCCCTTCTCGCTGGCCTGAATTCTATCTATTGCTAACTTTACCCTCTTGCTGAATCTGACCTCATAGGTCACAAATTCCCTCCAAACACTTGGTCGTAAGTGAAATACTTTCCTTCTCGGAAATCGGCGAAGACCTTCTCTATTTCTTTCAAAAGGTTAGGATTTTCGCGAAGCAGTTGGAGGCTTTCGAACAAGGGTTCTAGGTCTTTTCTGCGCAACATTTCCGCTTCTATCGATCTTACCCGCCTTTCTATCTTTGATAGTTTCTTAGCGACTAAGCTGCTTAAGGGCAAGCTGCTTGCAGTTCCGCGGCACTCTGACTCTCTATTAAATTCTTAGCGAGCGACCGTCATACTGATTCATGAATATTTTAAGTGCTCAGTACAGCAAAGATCTCGAAGTCGACATCCGTACTTGCAGCAAATAACGGCGGTTCTATTCGATTGGGATGGCGTTCTACTTGATTCCCTCGAAGCCAATATCAGGGTCTATAACAAGATCCTACCTAAGGTTGGTCTAAAGCCCCTCGATCGGCGGCAGTTCCTGATGCTCCAAAGTCCCAACTGGTATCTCTTCTACAAGAGACTAGGAATACCAAAGAGAATTTGGAAGAAGGTTGACAAAGAGTGGCTAAGACTCTACACATCAGAGAAACCGAAATTACATACTGACGTCAAAACGGTCCTCAGACAGTTAAAGAAGATGGGAATAAGAATTGGATTAGTGACGAATGGAGAAAAATCAAGAGTTGAGAACGAGATAGACGCTTTTGGCCTTAGAAGGTTCTTGGATGAGGTAGTCTTCACTAAAGGTATCAAGGAGTTCAAACCTTCCCCCCTGATGCTTATTCGTGCGCTAAGAGAGCTTCACTCATCCGCAGCAAACGCGATTTACGTTGGAGACTCACCTGAAGATATCCTGGCGGCCAAGGCTGCTGGCATGAGGGCAGTAGCTATTTCAGGAGGGCTATCTCACGAGGACAGGCTCAGAAACGAGAGACCCAGCTATGTCTTCACAACCCTTCAAGAAATGATGGACTCGCTATTCCCATAGAAAGTGAGGATGCTGGTAGGCTCCTAGCTCATGAAGAATTCCTAAGAGTAGGAGGGTGATGGGGGACGTAAATCTAATCGCACACGTGGTTGAAGCTTAAATAGAATTTTTCAGCTTCACATCAGGATAGTTGGAGAATGGTTAAGGCAATAATTTCAAGATTCAAGGTAAAGAAAGGCAAGGAAAGCGACTTCGAGAAGATCGTGAAAGGAGCAGTCAAGGCTTCCAGCAAGAAAGGTAATGAAGGGGCAGTCCTCATGAGAAGTGTAGATGATCCCTCCTCATACGCTATGGTAAGCTATTGGCAGAGCAGACAAAAATGGGAGTCCTTCATGAAAGAATTCGGGACCAACGAGAAGTTGAAGCCGTGTCTTCAAGCTGATCCGGTTAGGGAGTGGCATGAGACGGTCGCGAGACTTCAGTTCGGAAAATTTCTAGCTCCCAAGAAGCGTTAGTACGGTTTCTTCTTCCAGACCCTCTGGGCTTCATACCAGGAGAAAGCTGCAGCAAAGAGCCCGAAAGCTATTGCGTAAACATTAGCGTTTTCACGGTAAAGAAGCAGATACAGCACTAGTGCAGTCGTGAAGAAGACGGCGTAGAACGTGTATCTCGGCAGCATTAGACCGCCTAGTCTAGTGAAAGCTTGCAAAACGCCTACGTCCACCTGTCTGACGATGAAATATCGCCCATGCTCATCCTGACTAATCAGACCTAGGCGTCGAATCTTCTCTAGGTGATGATGAGCAACACTTGGACTTGAGAATCCTAGGCTCCTCTGAATTTCCCTGACCCCAACTGGGCTCCCGGTACGGATAAGGAACCAGTAGACTAGAAGGGATTTCCCCTTAAGTTCGGCTTCAATGTGCGCTGAATCTGCGGGAGCTTCAGACTCCAAACAGACGAATCGTAAGTCGGTATGCTATTTAAGATGCAGCAATAAATACCGTCTTTCGAAAGCCTTAGGGATTCAAATTTGCCGAGAGAAGTTCACTCTTCCGAAGAATTCAAGGGTCTGCTTGAAAAGGCTGAAGAATGTAGGGTTGTGCGAAGGGGAGATGTCGTGAAGATTAAACTGAGAACACACAAAATGCTCTACACATTCAAGACCAACAAAGAGCAGGCTGATGCGCTACTAAAGGACGTCAAGGCTAAGATCGTGGAAATCTAGGAGCCACTGGGAAGCTTACTTAGACAACTCGCGCACAGCATAGGAAGTTTGTTGTCTACATCTGATACGCTATTCGCAAACGTCATAATGCAATTTTCTGAGTCCAGACAATGAGCTAACCCTAATAGGTGACCAAGTTCGTGGGCAGCCTCTTTGAAGACTCTCTCCTCGATAACTTTGGAAGTGTAGCTATAACTCTGTGTAGGTGTAGTTAGGCGAGCGGTCGAGACCAACCCTACCCCTCGATTTTTGTCAGCTAAGCCGAAGACAAATCTTAACCTGGGAACGAAAAGGTCTTGCGAAGTGACAGCGAGAATTTTTCCAATCCTAAGGGTTGCGGAAATTCTTTCAATTATCTTATCCGCCTTGTACTGCTTTCGGGAGGAGTCGAGTAGATCTTCATTCAGAGGTAGGGTTTCAAGCCGGATCTCAGGATAGTAGTCATACAACCTCACCGCGGCTTCAAGCTGTGATGAGAAATGCATCGGCTCACTCCCGCCTACAGGCATTATCGTAATCTTGTTTTTAGACGGTAAATTTCTCCCCAACCGTTGGAGCGTATGTGTTGAATCCAA
>JAHFOH010000198.1 GCA_023266955.1 Nitrososphaerota archaeon | reverse complement strand
AGCTCCTTAGCGATGAATCTGCTTGTCCATCTTGGTAACCGTATCGTGATTCCAGCACCCGGACAGACTCCGATGTTAACTTCAGGCAGACCAAACTTCGCATCCTCGGATGCGATCACAATATCACATGCTTGAATTGTTTCAAGATTCGCATGTCCATTTACGGCTACGATGATGGGTTTCCTGAGATGCTCCATCTTCCTCCACAACTCAATGTGCCTTCTGTTGAAGCGTTCGATCCATTGGGGAGTAGCATTCTGAAACTCCTTTATGTCTCCGCCGACACAGAAGGCTTTCCCAGAGCCGGTGATGACTATTACCCTAACATCATTATCATCTGCAGCAGCTCTGATCGCATCTTCAAACTCAGTAAGCATCTGCTCACTAATTGCGTTTAGGGCTTGAGGCCTGTTGAACGTGACCAGCGCGATGTTTCCATCCTTTGAATAGATAAGATTCTGATAATTCATACAAAGTGAATCCTGTTAGAGGGTATATCAGTATTGCAAGCACTAGTTGAGCTAATTCTCGGTGGAGCTACCTAACAGTAGCCTCAAAATTCTATTCTTCGTAATGCCGGCTCGCATCTTCTCTAAGGTGTGCACCACTATACACCATCCTTTAGCCGCCTCGAATAAGGCGAAGGAGCCTCCGGCGATGCTCACCACGATTGCGAGGGATAGGCTCTGCCGCGACAACGCTAGCGCGATAGCAGGAAGGACAGTTACGAGACCTATACCGAGTCTAGCTGCTCTTCCTGTCTTAGTTATGTTGCACTTCAGAGCCATGGCTTATGTTTTCCAACGAATCGACCAAATGCATTAAAGGGTTTTCAGGCGATAAATCTTGCCAAGATGCCCGTTAGGCTGACAGCTCAGGGAAGATTTGAGGTATTAGATGGGACGGTCCGCAGGCTTGAGGAAGTAAGCTCACGCCGAATGTTTGGATGTGAAGGCTATTTCATAAAAGGAAAGATGTTCTGCTTCGGACCGTACAAAGGAGGCTTCGTAGTCAAGCTCTCTCTCGATGCGAGAACACAGGTGTTGAAGGAGCCTTTTGTAACTCCGTTCAAGACTAGGTCGACCGCAAAATTCGGTGAATGGGTACGTTTCGACTTGTCTGATAGCAGATCCACTAAAAGCGTCATTAAGATACTGAAGAAGAGTTACGAATACGTCAGAAACCAAGATTAACCTCTTCTCAGATTATGTTGGGCCACTTCAGAAGCATCGCTTAGCTTTAGATATACGCATCTTTCACCAGGTAAGAACGAGGTCCATTCCTTTGCGAGGAGAAGTCGCTATAGTAGGATATGGTGAAACGCCTGTAAGCAGGGCTAGAGTCGACAAAGGAGAACAAAGACTAACGGCTGAAGAGTACTATGCCTGGGCTATGGAACTCACGCTGAACAACTGCGGATTAACCAAGCAAGACTTCGACGGACAGGGGTTAGGAGTTATTGGAGCAATATGGCCGCACAGCGAAATCTGGTCGGCAGAAATCGTTCAAAACCTTGGCATAAGCCCTAAACTCCTGCTGAGAGCGGACCATGGAGGAGCAAGCGCAGCAGCTTTGCTCCTGCAATCAGCTTTTGCAATCCATAGCGGGCTAGTCGATATTGTCTTATGTTTGGGCGCCGACGCGCCCATGTCAGTTCAGAACGGATCAGGCTTGAGGACTTGGAGATATGAGCTTGACCACCTTATTCCCTACGGAATGATGGGGCCTAACAGCATGATTGCCTTTGTGATGCAGAGGCATATGTTTCAGTACGGTACGAAGCGAGAGCAGTTTGGAAAAATCTCCGTCGCCCAGAGATACAATGCTGGCCTAAATCCCAACGCTTACCTGAGGAATCCTATCACCATAGATGACTATCTAAAATCTAGGCCTATTTCTGACCCGATCTTGTTACTAGACGCGGTCATATCTGTCAACGGAGGGCTAGGCTTTGTAGTTGCGTCAGCGAAGAAGGCAAAGCAGCTGACCGAAAAGCCTGTTTACCTTCTAGGATTCGGAGAGAAGCACAACTATTCGCATGGATCAATTTACCAGCCTGACGTCACCGTCACTGGCGTTACTCAGGCAGCCCGTGATGCCTTCAAAATGGCTAAGGCCAAACAAGAAGAAATATCCTTCTTCCAGCCCTACGACGACTATACTGCTATTGTGCTAATGCAGTTTGAAGATGCTGGCTTCTGCAAGAAGGGTGATGGTGGGAAATTCGTCGAAAACAATGATCTAACCTTGAAAGGCGATCTCCCTACGAATACAGGGGGAGGTCAGCTCTCTGCTGGTCAACCGGGTATGGCTGGAGGATTCGTCCATGTCGTCGAAGCCGTTAGGCAGCTTAAGGATGAAGCAGGTGGCAGGCAGGTTAAGGGAGCCGAGTTTGGCTTCGTGACAGGCCTCGGAGGCCTAACGTTTGGAGGTAACCTCGTCAACAGCTTTGCTCTTATCCTCTCATCAGAGGTGCCGAAATGACAGCGCCAATTCTCGCTTATGAAAAGCCAATTCCCGAGATAACGGATCTGACGAAGCCGTTCTGGGAAGCGGCCAAGAGAAATGAGCTAGTGCTCCAAAACTGCAAGACATGTCGGAAATATCAGTGGTATCCAAGATACTCTTGCATTAACTGCGGCTCCAGAAACTTCGAATGGAAAAAGGTGAGTGGCCGAGGTACTGTTTATTCCTACACAATCATTCGGCAGGTCGTAGCCAACTCTCCAGCCTTCCAGAAGGATATTCCATTCGTAGTTGCTTTAGTGGACCTTGAAGAAGGTGTAAGGATGTATAGTAACATTGTTGGTTGCAAACCTGAAGAGGTCCACATAGGAATGAGTGTTGAAGTAGCGTTCGCTCAGGTGACAAACGAGGTTAGTCTCCCTAAGTTCAAGCCAACCGCATCAAAGGGGTGAATGCGATGAAACTGGTCACGTTTGAAGAACCGCTTTCCCGTCAAGATAGAGTCGGTGCTTTATGGCGAGGCAAAATCATTGACACTAACTTAGCATATGCTATGTATCTGCAGGATAAGGGAG
>JAHFOH010000197.1 GCA_023266955.1 Nitrososphaerota archaeon | reverse complement strand
TGGAAACTAATTCCTCAAAAAACGCCTCCAAGATCCCTCCTCGCTACAATTCTGCAAATTTTCTGGAGGTGAGAGGGCCACATGTAATACCGGTCTTTCACAGGTCTGACGAATGTTCGGTCCATCTCGGAAGTACTCTATATGAGAGCAAGAAAATCAAAAACATTAAAAGGAATAGTAATTCAGCGGTGTACTAGATAAAGTGGGAGAAAAAAGCAGGTCGAGGCGAAAAACGAGAGAAGGACCAAGACAAATTCAACAACGAAGTCCCTTCATCTCTTTTCAAATGAAATGTGTCGACAAAGTCAGTTGGGGTGCAACCTCCTAGGTGTCTGATTCAATAGACGAATTCATCAGTGAACTTGAGAAAGAAGAGGCGAGAATAGTTGTTCGAAAGGAAATGCGAAGATTCAACAAACCCGTTACCGTTATTGAAGGTCTAAACCCTAAGACCAATGATCTGAAGAAGATTTCAGGAACTCTAAAGAGTAAACTCGCTACTGGAGGAACCGTAAAGGAGAATTACATTCTACTGCAGGGCGACCACAGGGAGAGGGCCAAAGAGATTCTCCTCCAGCTAGGCTTTAGAGAATCAACCATAGAAGTCTACTAGACAAGAACAATCAATCCTTAGGAACGCTGAGTATGTCTCGTCGAGGTGAGCTCCTCGACTCCTCCGCTTCCTCCTGAAGTTTGTTCTGATTTCTGAACAGCGCGTTCTTAGCCTTAGGATTAAGGCGCCGACTAATCATTATCCACGCGGCGAAAAAATGAACACAAGGCAAACCGCACTAACTGTAGGCGGATTGGCAATCGCACTGGCACTTCTGAGTGGAACATTCTACGGGGTAATAGCCTTCGGACAAAACGCTACCCCACAGATCGAACACACTCTAGTCGTGTCCGGGATAGGTGAGGCCAGAGTTAATCCTGATAGAGCAAAGGTCATGATAGGAGTCATAACCGAGGGACTAACAGTCAAGGACGCCGCGGACTCTAACGCTAAAATCATCTCGAGCCTTCTGGCATCACTAGACCAAATGGGCATCACTAAGGATAGAATTGAAACGACTTGGTACAGCATTTACCCGCTTTATGACTACAACAACATTCGCAATTTTCCACTCATAATCGGCTACAGGGTTGAACACCAATTACGGGTCACGGTTCTGGGTGACGACGTGAGTCAACTAGGGGTGAAAGCCGGAGAGGTGATAGACGCAGCGGTTATCTCGGGGTCCAATCAGATCTATGGAGTCGAATTCACAGTCTCTGAGGATCACAGCAGAGACCTTAGGAATCTAGCCCTCCAGAAAGCAGTTACCGAAGCCGCTACCAAAGGAAAGCTGATGGCAGACGCATTAGGCGTTAAGCTCGCAGGGGTGCTGTCTGTCAACGAGGGCGGAAGCAACTCTCCTCCTCCAATACTATTCCGATCGGCTGCGGAAGTGAAGCAGGGGACTCAACTCTTACCTGGAAGTCTGTCAGTATCCGCCTCTGTACAAGTGACGTACGCAATAGTGTAGGAAGACAATAGAGAAACTGGGGCTGACGCCCCAGACGCACTTTTTGTATGAACACTTCTTATGAATAGGACGGGGGCTTCATTCGCGAGTCACTAGTTTTAAAACAAGACTGAAATTGTCAATAGTTTAGAGGCCAATTGCAGATAGGGTTAGACGGTTCCTCTGTAATTTATTCCGATTTGAGTTCCGAGCAAAAGGCTCTCCTCGAAGAAGTTGATCGGGCCTGCAGAGAGCTACGACCAATCGAGGACCAGTTCTACCTCGAACGAAGATTCAACGATAGAATCGTCCCGACTTTTCGAAAATATTCACTCCTTGGTTTGCCAATCTCCTCGAAATACGGTAAGGGACGCGGAGTAGATACTGTAACCTACGCTCTAGCTCTAGAGAGGATTGGAATGGAGGGAACAGGTGTGAGAACATTCTTTTCAGGTCATATATCTCTAGGTCAGCTAACCGTTGAGAGATGGGGCAACGAAGAGCAGAAAGAGCGTTATCTAACTCCCGCCACTAGAGGAGACATTGTTTTCGCCTTCGGCCTTACAGAGCCTGAGGCTGGAAGCGACCCCGCATCGCTTAGGACGGAATTTGAAGCGAAGGATGGACACTATGTTCTCAACGGTACCAAATATCTCATATCCAACGGATCCATCGCGGATGTGGTAATTGTCTTCGCCTATCCGAAGGGTAAAAGGGATGGTATGTGTGCATTCATCGTTAATTCGGACAGCGATGGCTTTCAGGCAACCCAACTCAAGGAGAAAGTAGGGATGTTCACATCTGACACTGCGATGTTTGAGATGAGAAACGTCAAAGTTCCAAAAGAGAATCTACTGGGGCCAAGAGGAAAGGGCCTTTCAATAGCATACTCAGCACTCATGAATGGCAGACTGAGTGTCGCAGCGGGTTGTGTTGGAGTAATAAGAGACTGCTTGGAGGAGGTTTTGGACTACTCTAAGAAAAAGACGGAGGCAGGGAAGGTACTTGGCAGGAATCAGTGGGTTCAAAGCCACATAGCTGATATTGCCACCAAGATGGAGGCAGCTAGAGACATAACCTACGCAGCAGCCACGATCAAGGCTAGATACGATAAGCAACCGAGTGATGTTGAACTAAGGAGTGAAGCCGACAGACTGGTTGCTCAGGCTAAATACTTCGCCTCTAACGCAGCTCATGATTCAGCTGAAGCAGCGGTGAAAATTCTTGGGTACAATGGTCAGTCCTTCGAGTATCGGTCTCCGCGTCACCTATGCGATGTTAGGGTCACCAGAATATACGAGGGTACGGATGAAATCATGCAACTGAGGATAGCGTCTCTCCTTCTAGGAAGAGATTATGAGGCTTATCAATAGTCTAGGTTTGAGCTTATGAGTTATAGCTCAATGCCAGAAGACTTGGAGTGAGGCTACTTTGGAGCCTATTTTCGAAAAACATGTTGAAGAGCTCAGAACGATGGGATGGATAGGAGCTAAGCATGTGGAAATTGCGACGCGAATGGACCGTGCCGCAGACGAACTCTATGCAGAT
>JAHFOH010000196.1 GCA_023266955.1 Nitrososphaerota archaeon | reverse complement strand
TGTTAATTAAGGCAGCTTGTAATCCAGTGAAATCCTCTCTTAGTGAAGTAGCATCTTTCTGCAAGCTTTCAGGCCATGCAGCCAAATCCAGAGCGTCAATTGCATTTCTCACGATTGGAACGTAGCGTGGGTCCAAATTTCCCTTAGAGATCTGCTCATCCATTCCATGGAAGTTAGCTGAATCGAGAATGTGTATGACGAACCTCATAACAAGTTTCTGAAAGGATCTCTCTACTCTATTTAGATCCCCCTTAAGATTCGGAAGCTTGTTCTTGAGGTCAGCAATTATGTCTAGGAAGGCTCTTGATTCATCCTTCACTTCGGAAAGAGAAGACAATTTCCTGAATTAGGGCTTCATGCTGTTTATTAGTCTAAAAATCTGCATCGCAGGTTGAAAGGCCCTAAAGCCTCACAGCTTGCCCAAATTGAAGCGCATGTTGTGACCGAATCCGCACACCTCTGAAGAATCGTAGGATATACTTTCTTACGTTGACTCCCTTCTGACGGCAATTTAAGACCGCAGTCTTTGCAGAGTTCGATCATCTGTCCCCTGACCTACCGTCAAATCATTATGCAGCACTTCGGATTTTCATAATACTCGCCGCTCATCGCGATCATTCCCTGGTCTTGAGTCACTAGAGCGTAACAGTCTTCAGAGTCGATGTTGTCGGATGTCACGAGCTTAGTCGAGTCTACGATCAAGATGTTGCAATCGCAAGATATTGTCCTAGCTGGTCTTACTTCTTTGACGACGTCTGATTCGAGCAGTTCTTCGGAAATCGCGACTTTCATATCCACATCCCTTCGTCTAGCTTCCTTTAGCACATCTTTCAGCCCTTCAAGAAGCCTCTTGCTAGTAGTCATCAGCAATACTTCTCTTCGAGCCTCTCCGATGGCATCTTTCATCTTCTCCAAGATGTTTCGGAAGCCCTTGATTATGTACGCCAGTTCGAATTCCTCACCTGCGCCACGGCCGGCTAAGGGTTCCAGCAGCCTTTGCAAGCTCCGCACTGCATCCAGTCGCCTACGATGTTCCTCGTCAACCTGACTTTCTAGGCTTGTAAGCATCTTGCTAACACTGAGCGTTCTATAGAGGCTTGGTGTTCCACGCTGAACTACAATCAAGCCTCTCTCCTCCAACTCCCTTAATGCATAGTAGATCTTTGAATCAGGGATGCCTGTGAGTTTGCAGAGATTGCCCGCTGAAATAGGCTGATTCCCGAGGATGGTAAGGAAAGCTTTCGCCGCATATCCGGAGAGGCCTAGGCCCCTGAGCCTGGAAAGAACATCTTCCTTCACCATGCTAAGTTCCTTCAAAGCAGATCCCAGCTTCTTACTCACCCTACGTAGCTAGGGTCAGAGAAGGCTTATTAAACTTTCTACTACCGGAAAGTAAGTAGGTAAATGAGCAACGCATGTACGTGTACGGAAGGAGTATGCAATGGGGCGATAGAGGGAGGATCGAAGTTTCAGAAGGACCCAGCCAAACTCTCTGACATTTTCGGCTTTGCTTCCGGCCTTTACAAGAAACTAGGTGCAGTGACAAACCTCGGCATTTTGAGGTCGGCGGGATATACAAAATATCCACATGAAGTCAACTGGGACGCGGTCAAAGCTGCTAATGAAGCGGAGAGGGGGATCGAAAGAAGGAAATGGAAGTATTGGGCATCGGTTCGTCGAGTTCACTGAAATTTGTAAGCTCAGGAACAAGGGGGATAGCAATGAGGCGGAACGAGGAGTAGTGTAGCTGTGGCTGACCTCTTCGAGAAGATTAGAACATCAATTCTCTCGTTGCCAGGAGTCGCGGAGAAGCCTCACGAAAGATTCGGTAAACACACTTACTACCTAAAGGACCGTGAGTTTCTTCATTTTCACAGCAGATCTCAGATAGACGTTCTCCTTCCTGAGGGTCTGCACAGTGAATGGCTACGTGATTCAAGGGTGAAAGTCAACGACTATCCCCCCTTCCGGTTAGAATGTGATTTTCACACCAAGGAAGATGTAGAGTTCGCTATGAAGCTTGTAAAAGTAGCTCATGAAAAGATGGAAGAAAGGCTAGTTGATTCTTAGGTGACATTCAGTAACAAAGCTAACATTCGGAAGGATGCCCCCAGGAGCCTAGAAGATACGACCAGCGAGTTCGCGATCCGAAGGGCTGTGAGGCAATGGTATGCGAAAGTAGCTCAAAGTGCTTCAGAGCAATGTTGCCAAATTGGTCTCGATGATGGCAAGTTAGTATCAGTTTCTGAAGGAGGATGCTGCAGCTCAGCCTTAGAGCGAGGTGAGATTCGAGAAGGCATGGTCGTTGTGGACCTTGGGAGCGGTCTCGGCAGAGGTGTTTTTGTCGCTTCTAGGCTGGTCGGTCCAATTGGCAGGGTCATCGGAGTAGATACCACACCCGAGATGGTCTGGAAGGCTCGTGAAATAGCTGAAATTGAGCACTATAACAATGTAGAGTTCAGGCTGGGAGAGATTGAACATCTACCAGTAGAATCCAATTCAGCAGATTTAGTGATGAGTAACTGCGTGATCAACCTTCTCCCAGATAAGACGCGAGCATTCAGAGAAGCCTACAGAATACTTAAGCCGCAGGGAAGGTTAATCGTTTCAGATATTGTTTCAGCAGTTAGGGTTCCGGATGAAGTAAGGAAAAATTTGAGCCTATGGTCGGCTTGCATAGGAGGCGTCTTGGAGGAACGAAATTACCTGGAGCTAATGAAGAAGGTGGGGTTCACAAAAGTGGAGGTAAGGAATAGGCAAGCGTTGCGTGACGCACAAACCTTCGGCTGCTGTTGCAGCGCAAAGATAGATACGTTGAAACTCTTCGACGTAACCTTCTCTGCAGTAAGATAAGACCTATTCAAAACTAGGTCTCTCAACACAAGGAAGAGAACGTATGCCAGTTGATAGCATGAGAAAGAAAGTTCTGGTCACCGGTGGTTGAGGCTTGACAGCTGTTAGCAACGGATAGCAACCAACATACCCATTGCTATCGGTTAGTAGCCAGTTCCGCTGAAACAATTCCTCCATTAAAACAACCGGTCTAGTCAGAACGCCATTT
>JAHFOH010000195.1 GCA_023266955.1 Nitrososphaerota archaeon | reverse complement strand
GTAAACGCAGTCAACCTGAAGTCTACCTTCCTATGCTCCAGAGCCGCTGCAAAATTAATGATACCACAAGGATGGGGAAGGGTAATCAACATCTCCTCCGTGCTTGGGATCAACCCCTTCCCGCTGAGGGCTCCATACTCTACCACTAAAGCTGGCGTGATAATGCTCACTAGAGAATTGGCCACGGAATGGGCCAAGCACAATATTCAATTGAACGCTATTGCACCTGGCTTCTTTCAGACAGACATGTTCATGGACAGAGTAAAGGAGGGAACCATTAATCAAGAGGCACTTTTGAAACGAGTACCAATGGGGAGGTTTGGTGACGTGCAAGAAATAGTGAACCTCGTTTTGTTCCTGGCTTCAGAGCAATCCAGCTACATTACGGGTCAGGTTATCGCCATAGATGGAGGCTATACTGCCTACGGTTTCCCAGAGTAAGAGGGACTCACTGATCCTTCGCTTACTAAATAACCAAACGCATTAGACACTATAACTGCCTTGAAGGTAGCGCGCTTCCAATTCGGCAGCACAATTGACTACGGTATAGTCGAGGACGAACGAGTAATCCCTCGGGAAGTTCTTGAGAAAGCTTTACGGAGAGATTTACCTGAGGAAATTGTTGGCTTCATATCAGACCCATCTCTAACAAGCCTTGTCGAAGAAGAAACACCTCTACTTGACGCCTCCAAGCAATTGCTAACTCTGAATGATGTTAAGCTGCTCGCTCCGATTCAAAATCCACCTAAGATAATTTGCCTAGGATTGAATTATGCTGATCATGCGGCTGAGCAGAATCTTCAGCCTCCTCAAGAGCCAGTTATTTTCTTGAAGCCTAGGACAGCCATCTCGGGTCCTTATGATGACATAGTTTACCCAAGCATCGTCAAGGAATTGGATTATGAGGGTGAGCTAGCTGTAGTAATCGGAACGAAGGCGAAAAGAGTTGAGCCAGATAAAGTAATGGAGCATGTTTTTGGCTTCACAGTCTTTAACGATGTATCAGCAAGGGATATTCAGTTTCGTGACAGGCAGTGGACTAGAGGGAAGAGCTTCGACACTTTCGCACCCATTGGTCCGTGGGTGGTGAGTAAAAGCCAGGTTGGAGATTACAACAATCTGAAGATAACTACGAGAGTGAACGGTGAGGTTCGGCAGAACTCAACTACAAGTCTCATGTATCTGAAAGTGCCGGAAATCGTTTCTAGCATGAGTCAGGTCATGACGCTTGAACCTGGGGATATAATTGCGACGGGGACACCATCCGGTGTGGGGTTTGCCATTAAGCCCAAGCCCAAATTCCTGTCAGTAGGAGAGGTTGTTGAGGTCGAGATTCAAAATATAGGAGCGATCAGAAACAGGGTTGTAGCTGAATCGTCTTCATCATAATTATTACAACTGAAGAATCAGACCCTTGGGATCCGATGTCAGTTCTACTTACTGGTGGCTCCGGCTTCATAGGTTTACCACTAACTAAGGAGCTGGTTTCTAAAGGAAATCATGTGATAGTTCTTGATCCGCAACCGAATCTCACGATCCTTCAGCGTTTAGGTGAAGGTGTTAAGGTCGTTCAAGGGGACGTGACACATTACGAAGAAGTTCTACAGGTTATGAGGGAATATCAGGTGAAAGATGTCTTCCACCTTGCGGCCATTCTCTCCACTGCTTGTGAAGAGAACCCTTCGCTGTGCTTCAGGGTTAACGTCGAAGGTACCGTAAACGTTCTTGAGGCCTCCAGAGCTGTCGGAGTGAGGAAGTTCATTTTTCCCAGCTCAATAGCCACATACGGTCCGGGAGTCGCTACACCTGTGAATGGAGAGGCAAGGCAGGAGCCCCTCACCTTTTATGGAGCAACGAAAGTCTTTTGCGAGCTTTGGGGACTACAATATTACCGAAAATTTGGTATCGATTTCAGATCAGTAAGACTACCCTCAATCATCGGACCAGGCAGGTTGGACGGTGGAGCATCTGTGTATGCGTCACTAATGATCGAGAAACCAGCCATCGGAGACAAGTACACTGTTTACGTCGATGAGGAGACATCAATCCCATTACTTTACATAAAAGATGTTACGAAGCTTCTCGTTTCTCTCTTCGAAGCGCTGCAAGTGCGGACTAGGATATTCAACGTAGGTGGAATAACTCCAAAGGCTGTAGAAATCGCAGAGAAGGTAAAGCAGTACGTGGAGGGTGCGGAAATAATTTTCAAGCCAAATCCTAGCGTAGTAGCGATGGTGCGAAAGTGGCCACAAGCAGATTCTTCGAAAATCGAGAGCGAACTAGGATGGAGAGTTTCTTACAATCTTGACCTGCTGGTCAGGGACTTCGTTCAGGACGTAAGATCTTGTAGGAATCCAGCCGGATGAACAGTCAAATAATACTACTTCGCCGATTAGGCTGCTTCTACATACTTCCCAGGGCTCATTATTCTCTTTCGGTCAAATAGTCGTCTAATTTCCTTCATCAATCTCAAAGCTTCCTTACCAGCATGTGAAATCAGCTGCACCTTAAGGAGGCTAATCTTTTGCACCCCAACTCCATGCTCACCAGTCATTGTGCCACCTACACGAATGGCGTATCGACATATCCTGTCAACGGCTTGTTTGGCTGCCAGGCGGCTTCGCTCATCTTCCTTGTCATCCGCAAAAGGAGGAAGGCAACCAGCACCGCACCCACAGCTCCGGCTGCTCCTACGAAAACCGTCGGGTCCAAACCTGATACTGGCACTTGACCAGGAGTAGTTGTGGGAACACTAGTCGTCGGAGGCGTGGCTGAAGCCTCTATTAGCTTAATCCCTTCCGCTACAGTGGATATAGCGTCGCTGGATGCGGTCAGGAGAAGCTGGTACCTGCCAGGCTTCAGTGTCGAGGTTAATTCAGCCGGTAAAGTGATCGTGAAGCCACTATTAGTTACAGGTTGTCCGTCACCCTTGTTGATCAACGAGCCTTCAGAAGGATCAAAGAGTATGTAGTTGAGACTCAGCTTTCCTGGACCTCTGACTACGATGTTAAGCACTTGCATCTAGCTGATCCTGACAAATAGGGTCTCCTAGGAGTTCAGAAGTAGTCT
>JAHFOH010000002.1:11705-28752 GCA_023266955.1 Nitrososphaerota archaeon | reverse complement strand
GTCGGCCTTGTCCGTATTTGCCCACTGAGACAACGTTTAGGCCGTTGAGCGAGAGATCGCCAAAGTTTCCTTTCTCAATATGATAGGCTAGCAGTCCCTGGCAGTAGCCTTCCGTAGGCACCTGGTCGAAGGTGCACGGGCATCCGACTGCGCAACTGCATGAATCCTGCCATTCGCCACGAATCCGCCACTTGGGAACGTCCTCTTTCTGACGAGGCATACGATTTACTCTACATTGTGCAATAAAACACTTTTTGGTTTTTTGGGGCGACACCCCTCAAGTTCGGCTTGGATCCAGCTAGAAGAAGGGAGTAGAGGCTCATTCGGGGGTGGAGTGTTCGGAAGCTTAGGATGATAAGGTCTAATGGTTACGTAGTGGGCGATGGGGCACGGGAGACGACTTCCTACGACAATCGCACTCTGCTTTACGGCGATTGGTGTAAGCGGTCAAGCCTATGGGTGCAGTCTTGTCTCCCCTCCGCTCCAATGGGTGGTAGAGATCCGTTCCGACTGCTCGCTCGTAGTCGACCTCGGATTGCTGATCCGGTATCATTTACCGTTCATGGTCGATGCGGCACTGGTGGCCGCAGCAATCCTTGGGTTACTCAGGCACTAGGAACAGGGATGATCCTTCTCGAATCAATAGGTTTACCGAGAAAAATGGTATTTACAGGAAAGACAGCTGGAGCAGTCAGATAGGTTAACAACTTAAGAGGCATGTTCTAGAATGAAGCGGAGGGAACTTCGAGGCGCAATCTAAATCTAGAAAGCTAGGTGCCCAGGCGTGAGAATGAAAGCAATCGTCTTCCATGAATACGGGGGAGTCGAGAAACTCAGCTATGAAGAAGTCCAGAAGCCCACACTAGGCAAAGAGGAGGTGCTCATCAAAGTAAAGGCCTGCGCCTTGAACCACCTGGACATTTGGGCGAGAACGGGACTGGAGCCAAAGATAGTCTCACTTCCCCACATAAGTGGAAGTGACATCGCGGGCGAAGTAGCAGAACTAGGCGAATCATCCTCGGAGGTAAGCATTGGGCAAAAAGTCATGGTGTCACCGGGAATCAGCGATTGGACATGCGAGTTCTGCCTATCAGGCAGAGACAACATGTGCGGAGATTACAAGATCATCGGCTACCAAGTCAATGGAGGCTACGCAGAATATGTCAATGTACCCAGAAAAAACTTGATTCCCCTCCCCGAAAAGATTTCCTTCGATGAATCAGCGGCGTTTCCGCTTACATACCTAACTGCTTGGCACATGTTAGTGACGAAGGCTCAAATCAGATCTGGGCAAAACATACTGGTTTTGGCTGCTGGGAGTGGTGTAGGTGCAGCTGCGATTCAGATTTCAAAAATTCTTGGAGCTAGAGTAATCACCACAGTTGGGTCAGAATGGAAGGTCAAGAAAGCCAAAGAAATTGGAGCGGATGAGGTGATCAACCGTAAAGAGCAGGACATCCTTACCGAAGTCAAGAGGCTGACTGATGGAAGAGGAGTTGATGTAGTCACAGAGCATGTAGGAACCTCTACATGGAATTCAAGCATTAGGAGTCTCGCATTCGGCGGGAAACTCGTAATATGCGGAGCTACAAGTGGTTACCTTGCTGAAACGGACCTAAGATACGTCTATCGAAGACACCTTACCATTTACGGTACATACATGGGAAGCAAATCCGATCTCCTAGCTGTACTAAGATTTCTAAGAGAGGGCAAGCTAAGACCGATAGTTGATAGCAAGTTTCCGTTAGAAAAGGCTGCGGAAGCGCAGCGGAGAATGGAGGAAAGCCAGCACTTCGGCAAAATTCTCCTGAATCCCTAGTTTCTCTTCATCTCAAGTCGTTTGGACAGTAGAAGTGAAAGTCTCGCTTACAAATGTTTAATACCGAACTTCAAGGTATAATGGAATAGGTATCCATAGAGATGCCGATGGCGTTTGTCCTCATAAACGCGGACCTAGGGGCGGAAGAGGAGCTTGTGAAGGAATTGAGAGGCATCGAGAATGTAAAAGAGGTCTACGTAGTGTACGGTGTCTACGATATAGTAGCGAAAATAGGTTCCGACACTATGGAGAAGGTGAAGGAGACCATAACGTGGAAGATCAGACGTCTGGACAAAGTTCGGTCAACCCTCACAATGATCGTAGTAGAAACCTAAGCCAGAAGCTTGATTGTTCACGTAGGTATAGACGACGCCGATTCACGGATAGGAGGATGCACAACATACGTAGCATCGAGAGTGGTAAAGGAGTTAGTCGAGCTAGGCAGAAGTTTTGTTGACTATCCGAATCTGATTAGGCTCAATCCCAACATTCCCTGGAAGACAAAGGGAAATGCAGCTGTAGCACTTAGATTCTCAACTGATGATCCCGATTCTGATTTTCAGCTGATATGTGAATGCGTTGTCAACAACTCTGAGATTCATACCGGGAATGCGAATCCCGCAGTCGTAATGTTCATCGGCGGAGAAATGCCTTCTGAACTGGAAAGATTCTCGGAACGAACTCTGACCGATGTAGTAAGTTCTAAGCAGGCGCTTTCCCATGCAGCTAGTCATCAGATGAGAATAGCCACTTGGGGAAACGGAATGGGCGTAGTCGGGGCAGTGGCTGCGATAGGCTACAAACTGGATAGTGATTACACATACGAACTCTTAGCGTATAGAGAGCCCGAGAACTGGGGTAGCAAGAGGGGCGTGGATGCAGAATCAGTCAGACAAATGGATAGGGAAACCTACCCATTGACCTTCAACAATTACGACCCGAAAGCGAAGAGAATCCTAATTACACCTCGTGGACCAGATCCAGTACTCTTCGGAGTCAGAGGGGAAGATCCAACGACACTACTGCGCGCGCTTTCGGTACTAAAGGTCAAAGAACCTATCCATAGTTTCCTCATCTACAGGACAAACCAAGGAACAGGGGCCCATTTGACCCGGCCTCTCGACACGAGAAGGTTGAAGGCCTACACTTCGGGTTATCTCGACGGCGAAGTCGCCTCCTTCCCTAAGATAACTGTGGGCGGTCACGTGTTCTTCAAAATTCGAAGCGAAAGCGATGAAGTTGCTTGCGCAGTATATGAGCCAACAGGAGACCTTCGTAAGATTGCAGTCAAACTTAATCCGGGAGACTCCATTCGAGTAGGCGGAGGAGTGCGGCCTAGAAGTAGAAGTCACTCCACCGTCATAAATGTCGAGTATATTCAAATTCTGAAGACGACACCAGGATACAGGTTCCTGAGCCCATCCTGCTCCAAATGCGGTAGGAGGATGACTTCGCTCGGAAGGCTCAAGGGATACAAGTGTAGGCATTGCGGCAGCAGAGATGAAAGACTCCAAAAACTTTCAGAGGTGTTACCATCCAAAGTGGAGGAGGGTCTCTATCTGCCAGCGACTCGAGCCCAGAGACACCTTACCAAGCCACTTCAACGTTTTGGACTAGAAAAGACGAAGTCAAAGACCCCTCGACCTGAAGGAGTCTGGTACTTTTTTGCCACACATCCCCAAGACACCGGCCTGATTCCAATATCCCCGGAAATCCTCGTTTAACCGTACAGAGCGCTAGCTAGTAAAATTCGCCTCTAGAGCAGAGATTTGTGGGCACTTGGCATGACGAGTTAGTAGCGAGGGGTGGATACGGGTCTATCTAGGCCTTCCAGGAGTCGATATCTGACAGAATAATTTGTCAGGTTTCTCCTCACCTTGATGTCTTCTTGGTTCCTTCTTCGCCAGCTCCAAGAATACTACTGGGACTCCAACAACTCGACTGATTGACAGGATAGGCTTGCCAAGACGCCTCAGTCCTCAAAACATCGAAAAACTCCTGAACATCTACAAGCTTCTGCTCATACATATGCGAACTTGCCGATTTCCGCCCCAGTGTATTTGAACCCTGTTTTTGGCGCGGACGCCGGGATTTGGATAAGGGAAACGGGGTTAGCATGGTAGCGAGGGGTGGAATCTCAGGAGATTTCTCCTTTTGAACCACCGATCTGTGGGTTTCACACACATGAAGTTATGAGCCCGCCGGGATAACTTGGCCCAAGAACAGTCTGGCTTCCCCACCTCGCTACATTTCAAGAAAAATCTCCCCGAAGGTATATAGGTTTCTTTTAAAACAGGAGTAGGGCTTCTTCTGCTATTCTTCTTCTCCTTCTTGCTGGCAGTTGGAGATCTCTTCTGAATTTTTCTACTTGCGCGTTTCTCTCTGGTGCTCTGAAGGGTTCTACATCTTCTATTACTGTGGCAACTTCTCTTAACCCTCTGATTAATGCTTCGTGGAATTGTCTTTTCCCCTTGGGGAGTATGAGGACGCAGTCAACGCCATATCTTCTCTTCACGGATTTGCAGAAAACATCCAAAGCCTCTCTACGCTTCTGCACTACGCTTATCCAAGCCGCTGAGTGGGGAGGGGGTAGGGAGATGATGCTTCCATCAGCATCTATCCAACCTCTTATCTCTCCCCTTCCCATCAGCTCATCTTCACGTCCGCTCTTCATTTCCTCATCTTCATTTCTTGTTCAATCTGGCTTATCTTCCCCTGCAGCGCCTCCTTTAGTTCTGAATTGTCACTTAGATTTTCGGGTTTTCCACATGTTGGGCACTTAAAGAAAACTTCCATCGCGTCCTCAAAAGTTCTCTTTGAACACGAAGCGGTGCCACAGTAGTAAAACTGGTGTGATTCTTCATATGTGAGTCTCTCTCGAAGACGCTCAAGGGCCTTCCTCCTTTGCGTCTCCAAAAAGGCATCCACCTGATCTCTCTGCGCCTTCCAACGATAAACAAACCAACCTCGCTTCAGATCACGCACCCTGATTCCAGTGATAAGCGACCTTCCAAACAAATCGTACACAGCCCTTCGAACAGCATTGATCTTGAGGCCTGTTGCACTAGCGATCTCTTCGTCGGTCGCATTTTCGTTGTTCAGTAGTGCGCGAGCTACTTTGATGTAATCTTCACCTCCTATGAGTCCAGCAATTGTAACGAAGGAATCCTGAATCTGCTCTTCCATTAGCCTGCCATCACCAATCTCTTTCCTTTTGCGGTCGGTATTATTTGGAGTTTAGAGCCCTTGAAATTACGTTTAAGCTCTTGTCCACCAAAATATCTGTCTAGGAAGACTGCTAAAGCCGCGACCTCAGAATGCGGTTGATTGCCAATAGCTACATTGTAATCGCTGAGATCAAAGGCTTCGGGAGGCGCCTTCTCCGCTGAAAGCAATATGAGCAGATCCTTTTCCGATTCACTTATACTACTTATTGAATCATCCAAATTCGTACCGTACATCGTCAGGTGAATCACCAAGCCACCTTTCTGCTTCCATTTTCTGACTAAGTTTCGCCACTCTTCTGTAAGCTGCACTTCAAACTCACCACCCCACTTCGAAGTAACTCCATCTATACTATGCTTGATACTAGGCTCACAATTGACCAAGTGGATCTTATCGGCGCCGAAAGCCCTAGCTACCAGCCCGACATGAGTGGTTACACGGTCATCCCTAACGAGTCGATGTCCCAGTCTGAGAACTTCAATTCTTCTCATGACTAATGCCGTGCTTTGAGGTTCTCGCAGTAACTTGAAAATCTATCCACTATCCATGACGGTCCCTTTACCTGAGCTAACACTTGGCCATCGCCACCGCGAACCAATTCAACACTCGCATTCTCTTTCACCCAATCCATGTACTTTGAAACCTGACGAAGCTCGTCTTCAGTCATAGGTACCATAGACTCTGTCTGCTCGAATACGTTCTCAGCGATTCTACGCGTCAAGTCATTTATGCCGGCCCCGGTCTTGGCGGAAACGACGGCCGCTGTCTCGTAAGTTGCACCCACACTTCCCAATTTTTCAGAAACCAAATCTTCGGAAACTAGGTCGGCCTTATTGAACACCAAAAGCACGTTTGCTGGCGAGACCTCTAGCTGTGAGAGAACTTGGACACAAGTCTTGTATTTCCGAACAAGGTTGTCTGTTGGCTCGCTCACGTCCACGACAAGGAGTACCAAGTTGGCGTACCTTAGCTCCTCCAGGGTGGACTTGAAGGCCTCAATCATATACTCAGGTAGGCCGCTGATGAATCCAACGGTATCTGATAAGAAGATCCTTCCCCCTAGAATATTCGCTGACCTAGTCGATGTTGTCAGAGTGGTAAAGGCTCCTCCAGCGATTTCTTTGGACTCGCCGGTTAGAGGATTGAATAAGGAAGTCTTCCCGGCTCCGGTATATCCAGAAAAAGAAACGATGGGGACATTGAGTCTTTGTCTTTCATATCTGAATAGCTCTCTCCTTTTGGTTAGTTCTTGGAGCTTCCGGGATAACGTTGATAGTCTCCGTTTGATGGCGCGATAGTAGACATCCACTTCGTACCCTCCAAGTCCGAAGAATCCTGGTTGCTCACCCCGCTTGGCGAGGCGAACCTTCTCCCTTGACTTTGGCATTTCGTACTTCAGTTCGGCGAGCTGAACCTGTAGCTTGCTTTCACCTGACGTTGCTCTTCGCTCAAATATTTCAAGTATAAGCTTCTCACGGTCGATCACCTCTACTCCCGTAAGTTTGGCCAAATTGTATATCTGAACTGAGTTCAGTTTCTCGTCAAACAAGACAACAGAAGAGTGAAGGTCCCTAACTGCACGAGCAACCTCCTCGGCCTTACCTGAACCGATCCCGTATTTCGCTCTTGACAGATAGTTCTGCGTGATCAAGCGGGAGACTTCATAACCAGCGGCTTCAGCTAAGCCCAGAGCCTCCTGAATAACATACTCGTCAGGATAGCTTACAAGTACAGCTCTACTTCTATTCAATACTACACTCAATCAGGCGCCTTAAGTCTCCCCTACTCGAATGATTCCGCTGGGGCAAACAGCTGTATTTTAAGAAACCGCTCCAGCTTCCGAGTAAGAATAATATCTGGTTTTAACCTGCGGCCTTCAAGGAGCTTGATGACAGAAGTCTTCTCAGCAATTCTAAGACCGAGTTGGTCTTGGGACAGCCCCATTTTCTCGCGTCCCTCTCTTATGACCTTGTGATAGTCAAGACGCAGTTCGAGTTCGGGTTCAAGGAGTTTCTGACTTGGAGAGCCTGGGTTACTGGATCGTATTGGTCTCTCCACAGCTCGTTTCTGCAGCAACTCCGTTCCTAATCGAGAACACGAATTGCAGACTTGAAGAATGCTTCCGTCAATCATTGCGAGTCGCGGAGCTCCCGCCACCGGGTTTCCGCAGACTTCGCACTCGACTGGCATCGAGGGCTTGCTTTGGGTGCTTGAAGTTTAATATAACGTTACCGCTTCAGAGATCGCAGTTGGATCCGATTGAAAAAATCACGATGACGCTGGATTACTTATTTGGCAGGGGGGTCAGTCGGGTTCTTCCAACTTCGCAGTTGCGTTTTCAACTTTCAAAAAGAACGGGGAAGATCAGATTCGTAATGATCGGGAGGAAGTTGGTAGGAACCTTCAGGCCGGATGGGGGTTTCGCACTAACGTTATTCGGAGCGAATCTCCTATCGAAGCATCCACGATTCAAAAAGAATTCTGTCGTGGTAGCACAGGAGGCGGTGCCATTTGTCTCAGAGGGGAGGTCAGTTTTCGCGAAGCATGTCACTTGGTGTGGTTCTGCTATTAGACCTGGAAGTGAGGTTGTAGTTCAAACGCCTAGAGGTCGAGTTATAGCGGTGGGTAAGGCGGTACTTTCTGCCAAAATGATGAAACGGTTTAAAGTCGGTCCCGCTATCAAGATTCGGCAAGGTTCCAAAAGTTGAGTCTTGACAGCAGACAGGCGAGGAGAATGCTCGAGAGAATGGGCGTTAACCTAGAACAAATCTCCGACGTTGAGGAGGTAGTCATAAGGACCCGTTCGAAGGACATTGTTATCAAAGGAGCAAGCGTCTCGGAGGTGAAGGCGAAGGGGATGAGGGTGTTCCAAGTCGCCGGCGAACAAATCGAGGAAAGAACGAGAGAGAGACCGAACTTCACTGAAGAAGATGTCCTTCTCGTGGCTCAGCAGGCGGGGGTCTCCAAAGAAATGGCGTATGAGGCTCTAAGTGAAACGCAAGGAGACTTGGCTAAGGCCATCCTAAAACTTACGTCTTGATCCAACTATCCTGAACAAAGATTAAATCCAGCTCGGCTTTTGAGGCTTCGACTATTGTCCGCCTCAGAGTCTAAGATCGAGGTTACGGTTGAATCTCTATCACAACTGGAGAAGGAACTTGAATCACTTAAGGAGGAGACGGAGCGACTCAAAAGGGAGATCCTCGCGCTCGCGCGGCAGGAGGCTGAGAAGGCTAAGAACGCAGCATTGGAAGACGCGTCCAAGAGAAGTGAGGAATTCCTAGAGAAGGCCGTTAAGAAGGCAAGAGCAGACGCGAGCAAGATTATAGAGTCAGCCGAGAAGGAGATAGATGAACTAAAGAAGAAGGTCGACAGGGCAACTGAGAGAGCAATCAAAGAAGTCGTTAGATCCATTCTCGGTGCCTAGACTTGAATAAGGAAAACGCGTTATCGGATCCAATATACAGCGCAGTGAAAGCTTTTGCGCTGAAAGGCACTCTCTTGCCAATCTCGACGCTCGAGACCCTTTCCGAGTCGAAGAATTTAGAGGATCTTGCAGCGAGACTTAAGGGAACGCTCTACAGTGGAGCAATCTCCAAGCTTTCGAAGCCCTACTATGCCGCCAAGTTTGAACTCGCTTTCAGAGAACACCTAGTCACCCTGCATCACGCAATAGGCGCAGTAGCGCAATATCCAGACTTGATTTGGGCATATTATTTGAAATACATTTCCTCAAATCTGAAGACCGTCCTCAAAGGCAGAGCTCTCGGGAAGAGTTTTGAAGACATGTCCTCACATCTAGATCTTTACGCTGAGGAACTAGTTGGCCGGCGCGACATAGTTGTACGAGCGCTTTCTGCACCAACTTTGGATGATGCGGTTGGATTTGTACGGGGAACCGAGTTCGGCATTGAAGCCTCAGGGGCACTAAGAGTCTTCAAGGAAAGAGGAAATGTGCAGGTTTTTGACATCTATCTTGAAAAGGCCTTTCTTAGAAACCTCTCAAACGTCTACTCGCAAGTCAAAAGGAATCAGCGGTTCGCCTACGAGGTAAACAAGATCGAACCCCTAATGGCCTTGGACATTGACTCCTACAACCTTCTTGCTGTTCTGAGAGGGAAGCTGTGGGATCTCGCGGCTTCCGAGATCAGAGCGCTAATTGTTGATCCGACCTTCGAAGTCGGCCGAAGGAAACTCGAGGTTATGATAGCTGCTCCATCAGTGCAGGACGCCATCAAGCAAATCGCATTGACAGCCTATAGGACGGCCATGCCGGCTGCTGGTTCGGATAACGAAATGATTAACGCTCTTGAGGACTCGCTGAGATTGATGAGTTATGAGAGAGCCTATCATCCCTTCATTTGGGATGTTTTCGGGATAGGTGTTGTACTCGGACTCATCAGACTAAAGGAACTGGAAGTGAGGAATCTGTCGGGAATAGCCGTCGGAATTGAGAAAGGCTCCACTGTGCCCGAAATTAGCTCCAAAATAGTTAGGCTAAGGTAGAGCCTATTCCTCAAACACTATTTCGATTAACTTAGTGTTTGGCATGATCCTGTTAAACAGCTTACCAGACCCCTCATAAAATTTTGTGAACCACTCGTATACATGCAGCCTAAGGTCTTGGATGAATACAATCAAACCCTCGAGCATTATTATCCCTAGATTCCCCAACACAATGAGTGGCAGGGCAGCCGGGCCCAGTGACCAAGCTAGGTTTAGAGCAATAAGGAGTGACGCGTGGACAGTTAGCAGTACCGCAAGTCGCGCGTAGCTAACGGTGTTAGCCAGAAAGCCGGGAATTTTCTCCAAGAAAATTTCTATGAAATCCATGAAAACTGCCAGCCCTAAGCTTTCCTTTGGCAACTTGCCCATCTTCATCGCAACGGGCTTTCCCACCAGCATCAATCCGAGACTAGAAACCAGCGCTACCGAGCCAACGTAGGTTGCTACAGACACTGGAATACCCAAAATGGGGGTTGCCGCAGAGCTGGTGAGTAGACCGGAGAACCTGTACCCCGCTCCTATGAACGCAAGACCGAAGATTACTCCAAAGACGTACATGGTTAAGGTGGGGATTTTTGAGATTAGAACTTCCGTGTATTCTTTGGCTTTGATTCCATTAACGACGCTGAAGGTGAACCCAAGAATCAACTGAGCTATACCCATTAAGATTGTTGCCTGAAGAATTGTAAACAGACTCGCCACATTCAACGAATTGTGAGCGTGCTCCACAAACTCTAAGAGAGTGAATTGGGAAAGAGCTGGGATAATCTGGCCCAGACTCAGACCGAAGAACTCTCCTATGATTAGACCAACAGCAGAGGCGGAAACGCCTGCTGTTGCGAGAATAGTACCCCATGGCTTTACCGATTCACTTCCCCTCAGGAACAGAAGTAAACCGAGGAGGAGAAGCACGAGACCGTGTCCCAAGTCTCCGAACATTACACCATAAAAGATTGGGAATGCTAGAGAGATGAATGGCGTTGGGTCTGTTTCGCCATATCTTGGGGGGCCTTGAGTGAGGGTAATACTTTCGAATGATCTGAAGTAATCGCCGTTCTTCATAAGCGCCGGCACTCCGTCGCTCTCCGCTACCTCTTTAGATGAATATTCCTCAACGAAAATCGGCCACTTCGCCCCTAATCTTGACCTAAGATCATCAACAGATTCTAAAGGAACGAAGCCCTCAACCTGTGAGAAGCGTATTAGGTTGCCAGCCTTCTTCATCTGCTCAAGGACTGAGTATGCGACATGCGCCACTTCGCGCGACGACTTAATCTCACTCCCGATTGAAGCGGATACTTCAGAAACCTCCTGTTTTTGCCCCAGTAATTTGTCTTCTAACTGAATTAGCCTCTTCAGGATTGTCTCGTAGGCCTGCGGAGGACTTTGAGGAAGGTCAGGGGGGATAGAGAATGGCTTCAGCTCGAAGCTTCTCAGTACCTTCTCTAACCTGTCTGCTTCCTGAGACGGTGCCGCCAAAAGCAGCACGGAATCCGACTTGGTGAGGGCCTCGCCAAGTACAAGAATTCCTGGAAGACTAGCTCCAATTTCCTCTATGTCTTCCCTTTTTGCGATCGTCAGAACCAGCTTGAATCTACGGAGGCCAGCTGCAGTTTTGAGATCTAACCTGAACCGAGAGATTAGCTTTAAAGCCGCAGATAGGGTTTCAGCTTCATTGTACTGCCTCTGGACTTCTCTGAGAGCATCCAACTTAGACCGAACTTCTTGTATCATTGGTTCGACACGTCCCTCCACTTTGGTGATAAGATCCTCCCAGTCCTTGGAGTGAGTCATAGTCTTCTTGCTTACACCCCCAAATAGTAGTTCGGCGAGCTGAGGTGCCTCTTTGAGCCCAAGGTCATTTGCGAGTTCAGTTAACTCTGCGTATAGCCTGTAAGCCCTTCCAGACAGGTCGGTTAGTAAAGCATCATGTGAAGAGTTAATCGGGCTTGAGACATGAAACCATCCAAAGCGGGCGAGTTCCTTGGCACACTGGGCGAGGTCCTTACGCGGAACTACGATGGATACTTTTGCAACCGGAGTAAGCGCCACTGAAAGTCACTCTGAATTGACTTATTCATCGTCCCGATTCCGCGGACGGATTATAACTCTTATCCATCGATCTTTGAACCAAGGCTTATTAACGATCACAAAAGGACGCGACATGTACTTGGATGCGCGTCCTGGCGTTAGGTGAGAGGGCCTTTGTTGCCGGTTTTCGACTCGCTGGCGTCTCAGGCTTAGAAGTAGAAGATCCAACCCAAGTCTTACGCACGGTGACGAAATTGGCAAAAGAGAAGGATGTGGCGATTGTTTTGTTGAGCGACCGAATTGCTAAGCCTATTCGGTCTTATCTGAACGAGTTAAGGGCCAAAAACCCGTGGCCCCTCATCTATGAACTTCCCTCTCCTGGAAGCAAGCAGGAGAAAATCGAGTACCGAGGAATGCTGAAGCAAATTTTAGGCGTGGGAACATGAGTCAGTTTACTGCACTTCAGAATGTATTGGATCGGGTTTCAAAAGACGCTAAGGAGGAGATTCTAGGTGTACTTGCAGCAGCATTAGAGGAATCCCAGGCGTTAATGACTGCGTTGGAGAAAGAAACCAAGAAGGAAGTTCAAAATATTCTGACTGATGCTCATAGGCAGGCGGACACTTTGACTAGACGAATCGTGGGGGAGGCTGAGCTCTCTGCCCGAAACAAGTCTCTTCAGCTGATAGAGCTAACTTTGAATTCTGTCTTTGAGAAGTCACTTGAGTTGATCAAGAATGATCCGGCGAGTCATAGTGAAGAACTCCTAGAGAAACTTTTGCGAGAGTCCTTACCCCTTGTAGAGTCTGACCAGCTCCGTATCAATGTAACGCAAAAGGATAAGGTCCCTCTATCTAGGATTGTACCAAAAATTTCGAAGGAATTTGACATTAGGATGGTTATCGACGAAAAACCGCTTGATTCCTCTGGGGGTGTTAGAGTCAGCACTGTTGACGGTGCCATATCATATGACAATACCTTCGAGGCTCGACTGGAGAGAGTCAAACCGGTTCTCAGAAAGAAATTATCGCAGATACTTTCCGGGGGTGCGTAAGGGTTGGTCGTAAAGGGTCGCATAGTCTGGGTAAGCGGTCCCGCCGTAAAGGCTGACGGCATGGCTGCGGCTAAGATGTATGAGACGGTTGAAGTCGGTGAAGACAAACTCATCGGTGAGATCATTCGACTTACAGGAGACATAGCTTTCATTCAAGTGTACGAGGCTACAAGCGGCATTAGACCCGGCGAACCAGTTCTTGGAACTGGTCAACCCCTTTCAGTGACTCTGGGTCCCGGGATGATGGGCAAAATCTATGACGGGCTGCAGAGACCTCTGGACGAAATCGCGGCTAAGGCTGGTGCCTTCATATCTAGGGGGATGTCAGCCGAGCCAATTCCACATGAAAAGAAATGGCACTTCACGCCGCAGCTTAGGACTGGAGAGTCCGTTGAACCTGGTTTTATCCTCGGTAAGGTAGAGGAGACTCCGCTAATCACTCACAGCATAATGGTGCCACCTCGTACCTCGGGCGAAATCATTGATTTGGTGAGGGAAGGAGACCATACTGTTGATGAGGTTATCGCAAAAATTAGGAGGAATGGTGAAACGTCGGAGCTGACCATGGTTCAAAGGTGGCCCGTTAGGAGGCCTCGTCCTTACCTTGAACGATTCGATCCTGAAGTACCGCTAATAACAGGGCAAAGAGTGCTAGACACCTTCTTCCCAATAGCAAAAGGTGGCACGGGAGCTATACCAGGTGGGTTCGGAACCGGAAAGACCGTAACGCTACACCAAATTGCCGCTTGGGCTGACGCCAGAGTTGTCTTCCACGTGGGCTGCGGGGAGAGGGGCAACGAGATGACTGAAGTTCTGATAGAATTTCCTAAGCTAAAGGACCCAGCTTCTGGGAGATCCCTGATGGAGAGGACGATCTTGGTTGCGAATGTGAGCAACATGCCCGTGGCCGCCAGGGAAGCCAGCATCTACACAGGCATCACGATGGCTGAGTACTACAGGGACATGGGATATGACGTAGTTCTTGTAGCTGATTCAACGAGTAGATGGGCTGAGGCGCTAAGAGAGATTAGTGGTAGGTTGGAGGAGATGCCCGCTGAGGAGGGCTATCCTTCATACCTAGCGTCTAGGTTGGCAGAATTCTATGAACGCGCGGGGCGGGTTAGAACATTGGGACAACCCGAAAGGATAGGCTCCGTGACCTTAGTCGGAGCAGTTTCCCCAAGCGGAGCAGACTTCACTGAGCCAGTTACCACCCATACCATGCGGTTCATCCGCACCTTCTGGGCGCTTGACACGAGGCTAGCCTACTCTAGGCACTATCCAGCAGTTAACTGGATGATCAGCTACTCAGGATATCTGGATTTCATCCAAAAGTGGTGGTCATCCAAAGTCGATAAGGATTGGAATAGGTTACGTGCTCAGGCCTATGAGCTCCTGCAAAGAGAGGATGCACTGAAGGAAATTGTAAGGTTACTCGGCCCCGAAGCTTTGCCTGACGAAGAGAAGCTAGTTTTGGATGTTGCGCGAATGCTCAAACTTGGTCTTCTGCAACAAAGTGCTTATGACCCAATCGACACCTATTGCAGTCCTCAGAAGCAGGTGAAGCTTCTCAGGATTTTTGTAGACTTCTACAAGGAAGCTCTAGCAGCTTTACGCGCTAAGGTTCGTCTTGATGAAATTAGGTCCATGCCAATAATACCTCGTCTGCTAAGGGCGAAGTACGAGATTCCTGATGCTGAGCTTAATCGACTTGACCAGCTACACGCTCAAACTCTCCAAGCGTTTCAAGAATTGACGAGAGGTTTGGAGGCGAAAGCGGTTGCAGAGTAGGTCTACTGGCGGAGTAGAATACACCAAGATAGAAGAAATCAGAGGCCCCCTTCTGGTCGTACAGGGCGTCACTAGAGGGGCTTACGACGAATTGGTTGAGGTTGAGACATCGGCCGGTGAAAAGAGGCTGGGGAAGGTGCTTGAAGTGGGTCAAGGAAAGGCAGTCGTTCAAGTCTTTGAAGGAACCACTGGTATTTCGATACTTGGAACCAAGGCACGCTTCCTTGGTAGAACTATGGAGCTCC
The DNA here is from genome assembly GCA_023266955.1 of Nitrososphaerota archaeon. Taxonomy (GTDB): domain Archaea; phylum Thermoproteota; class Nitrososphaeria; order Nitrososphaerales; family JAHFOH01; genus JAHFOH01. Next base: position 14,081 of record JAHFOH010000002.1, on the reverse strand, counting down.
CCGTCTCGAGCGAGCTGTTAGGGAGGGTATTTGACGGATTAGGAAGGCCAACTGATGGATTGCCTGATCCGTTGGGAGAAGACTTCCGAGACGTCAATGGTGCTCCGATCAATCCGTCGATGAGGGATTATCCTAGCGATTTCATCCAGACCGGGGTGTCAGTGATTGATGGCATGCTTACGTTAGTAAGGGGGCAGAAGCTCCCAATCTTCTCCGGGGCAGGCATGCCTCATAACAGGCTGGCTGCCCAGATTGCTCGCCAAGCTACTGTCAGGGGAACGGTTGAGGAGTTTGCGGTAGTGTTTGCTGCAATTGGTGTTCAGCATGAGGAGGCCAGCTTCTTTAGACGAAGTTTGGAGGAGTCAGGAGCAATAAAGAGAAGTGCTCTTTTCCTCAATCTTGCCGATGATCCGGCAATTGAGAGAATAGCCACTCCAAGAGTTGCCCTGACCGCGGCCGAGTATTTTGCGTTCGACCTTGGCATGCATGTTCTTGTGATAATAACGGATATGACCAATTATGCTGAAGCGTTGAGAGAAATCAGTGCCGCACGAGAGGAAGTTCCTGGTCGGAAGGGGTACCCTGGTTATCTGTACACCGACCTCGCCACGAACTACGAGAGGGCAGGCAGAATCAAGGGTAAGAAGGGGAGCATAACTCAAATGCCCATCTTGACGATGCCGAATGATGATATCACCCACCCAATCCCTGATTTGACGGGGTACATCACCGAGGGGCAGATTGTATTCAGCAGGGAGCTTTTCAGAAAAGGAATCTATCCGCCGGTCTATGTGTTAGATAGTCTTAGCCGTCTCATGGGGCCTGCACTCTCAGCTGCTAAGGGAGCGAAGACGAGAGAGGATCACATGGAGCTTAGTAATCAACTATACGACGGATACGCTAGAGCTAGAGATTTGAAGTCTTTATCCGAAATCATCGGGAAAGCCGGTTTGACCAGCGTTGATCTCAAGTACCTCGAAAATGGAGAAGCATTTGAGCAGAAGTATCTTCAGCAAGGGTACGACGAGAACAGGCCCTTCGAGGAAACCTTCAGGTTTGGTTGGGAGATTCTCTCCATCCTTCCTGAAGAAGAATTGACTAGGATAAGAGAGGAGTTGGTAAGGAAGTACTACGTCAGAGCCTCATAGGAGGGAATACTTTTGTCCTCAAGCATTAGGCTGAGGGTTAATCCCACAAGAATTGAGCTGATTCGGCTTAAGAGGAGTCTGAAGGTGGCTGAAAAAGTCCACGACATTCTTGAGGATAAGCGTGATGTTCTGCTCCGGAGGTTGGACGAGATGATAGAACAGGCGGGAATGCGTCGGGAGGAGCTTTGGAGTCCTCTCTCAGAAGCCTATAGATCTCTTTTTGATGCCTACCTGAAGATGGGACCGCTAAGTCTTGAATCGGTAGCTTTGACTACACCGGTTCGAATTGATGCGACTGTCAATATTAGGACTATCGTGGATGTAGACGTACCCACCCTTCAGGTGACTGAGGAAGACATTGGCGTAACTTATGGTTTCGCTGACACAAACGTAGCTCTTGACCAGACCACCAGGCTCATGAGGAGACTTTTACCTACTATCTTCAAGGCGGCGGAAGCGGAGAATGCGATCTTCCGTTTAGCGAACGAATTGGAGCGTACTCAACGTCTCATAAACGCTCTCGAGTACGTAATTATCCCTCAATACAGGGATTCTATCAAATTTATCTCCTCAACTCTAGAAGAAAGAGCGAGGGAGGATTTTGTCAAGCTGAAACATGTAAAGAGGGTTCTAGAAAGGAGGAAGCTAGTCGTTTGAGTGATGAGGAAATCGTCGGAAGGAAGTTTGTAGAGGCTAGAGAAGGATTGTCAAAGAAATATCAAGAGGTGATTCTGGAGATGGGGGAGAAAATCTCTAAAGCTGTCGCAAGAACTTTGGAGAAATTTGAAAGTTTTAAATAGGATTTTTCCTCGGCTTCGATCCGTTGCGATGAAATCGGAATTCGTCCTGAGCGTTCTCTTCTTGGGCTTCATGGCTTTGACCTTTTTGGCCTTCCTGCTGCCGGTATCAGCATCAACGGCTGAAGCCCCCTTACAACTCTTCCCGCCAGGGGAAAGCGCGAAGTCCTTACAACTACTTTCAGCGGCAATTGCATTTAGTGGTGGAGCGCTTGCCGCGGGCTACGCTGTGGGTAGAGCAGGCTCAGCGGGTTTGGCGGGAACTGCTGAAAGACCCGAAATGCGGACAACCGCGATAATCATCACCGCGCTAGGTGAGGCACTGGGGATTTATGGCATAGTAATAGCCATCTTAATCCTCGGTCAGACGTTGTAACGGAATTCTGCTGAACCGAAGAATACTACTAGTTGCTAGTCACACTTGCTGAAGC
>JAHFOH010000002.1:0-11605 GCA_023266955.1 Nitrososphaerota archaeon | reverse complement strand
CTAGGTGAGGCACTGGGGATTTATGGCATAGTAATAGCCATCTTAATCCTCGGTCAGACGTTGTAACGGAATTCTGCTGAACCGAAGAATACTACTAGTTGCTAGTCACACTTGCTGAAGCCGCAAGAAGTGCATTTGTAACAGCCGCTTTCGAATATGAGAGTTTCGTCACCACAGTCTGGACAACGGGATAACTTCCTCTCCACCTGAACTGAGGTACCTGACATTATTTCGAGAGCTTTCGCAACCGCGTCCGGCACCGATAGAAGCTGAAGACCGTTATCAAACGTGGAGTATCTTCCATGAATTCCTTTCAAAGTATGAATTACACCAGACAATTCTCCGCCATGTTGGAGATAGAGGCTGATCAGTCTCCCTAATGCTTCCGCTTGAGCTAGATCTTCGCCACCCGACTTCCCCAGTGTAACAAATACCTCTTTGATGGAGCCGCTTTGATCGGTGTTTGCAGTAACGTAGAGGCTGCCTTGGGAGAGTTTTAGTTTGATGGTTTCACCCTTGAGTATTCTCAACCTCTCAAGTGTAGTAGGAGGTTTCGTCACCGAAGGGTGCAGCGTGACCGACGCTGGGGAGCTGACTGCGGGCAGAGGTTGTTGTTTCGCTGCTTGCTCGGTAACTAAAATGCCCTCTCTTGATCCCTCCCTGTATACAGTTATGCCCTTACATCCTAGCCGCCAGGCTTGGAAGTAGATTTTTCCAACCTCTTCCGTTGTAATATCCTCGGGTAGATTCACTGTTGACGAGATACTCGAGTCTATGTGCTTCTGCATAGCACCTTGCATCTTAACTCGAAGTTCCGGCTTGATCTTGTGTGATGTTACGAAGAAGCTTGGCAACTCCTCCTCCCGCGTGAGACCATGCTTTTGCATGTAGCTTCGAAGTAGGGGGTGGAATACCTTGAACTCTTGTTGGCTAAGGGATTTAGATCTTCTCAGATAGCTCAGTGCGAAAATCGGCTCGACACCGCTTGTAGTTCCTGCGAGGATGGATCCACTACCAACTGGAGGGATTGTAAGTATGCATGCGTTGCGTAGACCCTGCGGGATTCGCTCCAGGACTTTCGGGTCAAGTCTCTGAACGAACGGTTGGGAAAGATGCTTCTCCGGGTCGAACGCTGGAAAAGATCCTTTTTCCGCGGCGATATCGGAACTAGCATCATAAGCTATGTTTTTGATTCTCTCAAACAGCTTGTCAACGAAGTTAACGGCTTCATCTTCATCATACTTCATCCGCAGCTTGATGAGCATGTCAGCCAGACCAGTGAATCCTATGCCGATCCTTCTGGACCATAGCGACGCCGTCTTCTGCGGAGGCAGAGGATGCCTCTCTGCGTTGTAATCTAGGGTGTTATCGAGGAATCTAACTCCGAATCTTACAGCTTTCTCCAAGCCTTCCCAGTCAATTGTGGCCTTATCAGAGAATTCGTCAAGCACAAACGCTGATAGGTTAACGCTACCCAAGCAGCAGCAGCCGTAATCTTCGAGGCACTGCTCTGAACATGGGTTGAATCCATGTACCTCCATTCCGTTATATTCAGTTGGCGATTCACGCTTTACGGTGTCCCAGAAAATTAGTCCTGGCTCAGCCGTATCCCTAGCATTTCTAACCAATTTTTCCCATATTTCTCTCGCCCTAGTCTTTTTCGAGACTTTGGCCTTATCGCTTTCGAAGTGTAGTTCAAAGATTTCATCCTTCTCTACTGCTTTCATGAATTCGTCTGTGATGAGAACGCTGATGTTGGCATGATTCACCTTCCTCAAGTCCTTCTTGATTTCAATGAAATCTAGGACATCAGGGTGATCCACTCGGGTAGTGATTATCAGTGCTCCTCTTCTTCCAGCCTGACCAATAGTGCCGGTTGTAACCGAGAAGAGCTCCATGAAGGACACTGATCCACTGGATACTACCGCAGCGTTGTTGACTGGTGTACCTCTGGGTCGAAGTAGAGTGATGTCTGTGCCGACTCCTCCGCCAAAGGAGTAGGTTCTCGCCGCCTCTTTACACCACTCAAAAATATCCTCGATGGAATCAGCCTTAATCGGGATGTAGTAGCAGTTCAGGAGGGTAGAGCGTCTGCGCTGACCAGCACCGAAGAGGATTCTTCCACCCGGGACGAACCTGAAGTCTTGGAGGAGCCAGTAGAAGTTTCGCTCCCAGACCCTTCTCTTTTCATCCGACGTTTCGATGGAGGCCAGCTCATGGGAGACTCTCCTCCACATTTCCACCGGAGACTTTTCAACTGGCTTGCCGGTTTCGTCTTTAAGCGAGTATTTGTCTAGGAAGACCCTGACCCGCAGTTCATCCTTGAAAAAATCTTCAAGGCTAGGTGGGTATAGTTCTGCCTCCGCCGTCTTATCATCAACAGTAAGTGTCATTTTGGTGTCTCACCGTATTCAGTAAGGGAGACTAGCGGCTGTCCAGGCAGTATTTTACCTAGACACATTCGATTCTTTTGACTCCGTTGAAACATCATCATACCTCTCTCCAGCTCCCTAAATTTTGGTCTAGTCGAGGTAAGTTTGTTTTGACTCTGCTATAACGTTTCGGATGCCTTTACGGGGAGGGGGGTCAACTCTTTCAGACTGAACGCTACTCTACGAGATGAGACGAGACGGACGTCGATTTGCAGACCTTGCATCTCCCCGTCTCTGTGAACATTTTGCTGCCACAGTTTCCGCAGATAAACGTCCTTCTGACCAGTTTGAAGAATTCTAGTCTTGACATACCACTCTGAATCATTTCTGCTACCTCGGCGACGGTCGCGGTTTTCGGAACTTCAACGCTAACTGAAAAGCCACCGTTTAGAGCATGAAGGAACCAGTTTAATTCGTCAGCCAGTCCGTCTTTCTCGATCGCCTCAGTTTCGAGCAGTTGGGAATGAGGATAGTAGCTCTTGGATGGGACTACTGACCTTCCGTACTTCTCCATATCCAGTGTTGCGAACCTGACATCTGCATCATCTTTAATCATCGCGACCCCAACCTTCTCCCCTATCTTCTCAGACCTATCTGCTGCAACTCTAACCGCTGTTTCAATGATTTTTTCTCCCAGTGCTCTCGTAGCGGAAGCACTGGCTTTCTCCGGCTGAAGGTTCGAGATTGCTTCCTGCAAGCCAACCAGGTTAACTATCAGTGGGATATACTGGGTTGAACTCACACCAGAGTTGAGAGCGAGTGTCGGCAGGAGGCCCTTCTTGATGGAGTCCTGGATGATCTTCCTTCTAGTGGAAAGTGCTGTGACGCAGGTTTGGAGAAGTAGGGCAAGTTTTGCCCTAAAGTAAGTTTCATCCCTATTCGATTCGTAGGCGAGCCTCGGTAAATTGAGTGATAGTGAGTGCAGCAGGAAGATGCTGTCCGCCTCAACCTCGGTTGTCGAGAGCGTCTTCTTCAAGCCTGAGTATGCCCTAGTAAATTTGGTCTTTGCTTGTAGAGCCACTGCACCGCCTGCTTGCGCTGCAGAAGCCAGCGCTTTAATCACTTCAGGATTTTGCAGCCTCTGAGATAGCGAGCAGACAAGTCTAATCTGGGGGACGGGTGTTGTCTCAACATATTCCCTATAGGCGTCGATTGTGGCGCCTACAACTCTTCCAACTAGGGCGTCGTCTAGATCTGCCTCATTTCTCGGCTCCGCAAGCTGTATGGATATCGCCGGTTTGCCGTATCCTTGGTTGACTGAGGGAGGAACTAGCATGAAGGTTCTCTTGAGAACCTTCCGAAGCTCCTCCGCCGTCCTGTCCGAGGCGTACTTAGCGAAGTAAGGGAGGTAATTTTCAAAGGAGACTTCGCAGGAAACTTCTCTACTCAGAAGTGATGTCAAAACTACAAACGCTGATGAGGCCTCCTCAAGATTGGATGGTGCGGATATCCTTGGTATGGTAATGAGTTTGTTTGCTAGGTTTACTCCTCCTGTTTGTATTGAGGTGAGGTCGAAGAAGAGTGTGTCAGGCATTAGACCCCAGGCGCCTATGTTCGAGATGTTTATGTCGCCAGCAAGGTGAGCGTCAGCGACATCTTTCTGAAGCTGGGCGAGAAGGAGATATTCCGCGAATACTGCCTGCGCCGTTTGTGCAAAAACAGTTTCGATGCTTTCGGAGGTATCTCCCACTCTGTTTATGAGCTCGGTGACATCGTAGACCGGGAGCCCTAGTCTTGTAAGCTTGTGTCTGTATTCCTCGTAACCATGCTCAATAAGAAGAGCGTTAACCATTTCTCTGATGAGAGGGCCTGTGAGGTAGTTCGTTTCGAACTTGTATAATCTTGCCTCTGCCTCGCTGGTTATCTTTTGCGCCAGTTCGACGGGCATTCCAGCTTCTTTTACGAGAGATTGTAGGATCTTGTCGGAGTTGAATTCCTCCATGGTGTGGTGGGTGGTTCTTACATAGAGTTTCCCGGTCTCTAGAACCGTTTGCTCTTCAATCTGCCTAGTGAGATTGAGTATGAGTCTACCGAGATTGGTGACTATGTATCTTCTCTCCGCTCTATTTAGCGTTACCAGCATCTGCCTTACTAGTTTTCTCAGGTGGTAGGCGAATTTTCCTGATTCCTTCTTGGATTTGAAGCCAGCAAGAGTTTTGAGTTCCGAATAGCTTAATGGACCCTTAGTGTTCAGGATGCGGAGGATTTCTAATCTATTCGGCGATGCGATAACTGAGTAAATTGTCTTGACTCTTCTCGTGGCTGGCTGCATAGAATCGCCATTCTTTTGTCAAAAGTATTTAACCACGAGCCCATCTGGATTGCCAAAAATCGGAAAATTTGCTATTTTGCTGTCTATGGGGTCAGAATTTTCCCCAAGAAATTATTTTGTGAGGTTGAATCTTGATCACCGAAGTCTTCAACTCCGTCAAACGCATTTTGCTATACTGCGCATATTTCTGATTGAGTAAAACAATAGCTTTCTCATGTTCTGCACCGCTTCGTAGTAAGGTGGCTTTGCCGTTAACTATTACGTATCTAAGCCTGCTCCAGTCTTCATCGTATTCGTCCACGACTAACGAGACATTTTGGTTCTCCAAAATATTTCTGACTCTTTTCAGCTTATGCCCCGGCACTTTCTTCGGCTTCCGATCTAAAGCGGTGAAAAAACTTCGACCGTCATATACATAGCAGATGGGAACGACGTGCGGTTTTCGCCACTGGTCTGCAGTCGCGAGTCTTGCGACTCTTGCCTCACTTAGAAATACTGCCACTGATGCAGATGCTTGAGTCACGTAATTCGCTCATTGAATTCTGTGGTCTGAATTAATTGCTTACGGCTTAGGTTTCAAATGAAGGCTTTACTTCTTTGGAGAATAGCTTAGCTGCCTTGAAGATTTCCTTCTTAGTTTTGTCGCCGAAGTAGCATATCATATGTTCGACATCGGCTTTTTCGTATGCTTCTATCATGTTAATGGCCTGTGTTGGCGAACCTCCTATGATATTCCTCCTTTCTCCTGACGCAGATTTGTATGCGAATCCCGCTTTCCTTCCTAGGTCGATCGTCATTCGGCAGGTTAAGGAGACGCTTCTTCCCCCAGCTAATTCTCGGATCTTCTCCTTTCCTGATTTGAGCTGGTCCGGTGTTAATCCAACGGGATGCCAGCCGTCACCCAGTTTGGCAGCTCTGCCTATCGCAGCTGCTGAGTTTCCCCCTATCCATATTGGCGGCCCATTCTTTTGTTTAGGCTTAGGTTCAAAGACTGGATTGGAGAAGTTGATGTAACTGCCATGGAATGAAGGACGAGCATCAGTCCATAGCACCCTAAGTGCTTTTATTGCTTCATTCATGTAAGTCCCCCTCTTGTGAAATTCCGCATTCAAGAATGAGAACTCTTCCTCTAACCATCCCGCACCTATGCCGAGAATCATTCTTCCCCCTGAGAGCGAGTCTATGGTGGCAACCTGTTTAGCGACCCCGATGGGATTTCTCATCGGCAGCACCAGGATCGAAGTTCCGAGTTTCACTTCCTCCGTCACTCCGGCGACGAAGGCGAGTGTTGTGAGAGCATCGTAGATGCGACCATAAGTTCTCGCATATTCCTCTGGAAGTAGAATGTGGTCTGTAGACCAGATGGAATCATAATCGAGTTTTTCAGCTAGCTTGGCGGCTTCGATGATGCTCTGCTTAGAAGCGGCTATTCCGTAGCTGGGGAGGACGAGACCAAACTTCATGACCTTCGTCTCTACTTATGAAAAATTATGTCTTTGCCTTGACACGTATCTTACCTGTGAGGCTAAGTCAAGCCCTAGCCGGTAAGTCACTACCTAGTTACAGCGCCCATTGGTAAGAACTGCCAAAAAAAGAATTCTCACGGAAAGGCTATGATGTTTCCTTATCGGCAAGTTTGCGAACATAGTTGAGGGTCGCCGGCATAGCGGCATTGGTAGTCTCTGGCTTCATCTATGTGAAGATGATACTGGGTGGTGCTATGCTCATAGACCGTACTAGCAATGACCACATATTCCTCGGTCATTGGATCCCAGGCCTAGCCCTAATTGCAGCCATAATTCTCTGGCGGACGAAGCCGCCCTCCAGGTTACTCCGCTGGGGAGGCATTCTCCTATTCGTATTGACCGCGATTCAAGCCGAAGTTCTCGGAACGCAGATTGACCCAGTCCCAACTACCGACCGATTATTCTTGGCGGCCCACGGGATTAATGCGGTCCTGATATTCGCCATCACGTTAGTCTTAGCGGTGGTGGCGATTAGGGAAGTGCCAAGGGTCCAACCTAGTAAGTGAACTAGGTCGCGTAGAAGCCTCGGGCGGGTTTCGATCCCGCGACCCCGTGCTCACTCGCTTGTAATACGAGGCACGTGCTCATGGACCCGTATTCTTCCAGCTGAGCTACCGAGGCAGAGGTTGAAAACTCACGCTGGGCTAATAGCGTTTTGCTGGCTTGAGCTAGTTTGATGGACTTTCTGACTAGGCGTAGGGTGTATGGTCTTTAGGTTCAGGAGGGTTGATTTCGGCTACATCGAGCTGCGCCTTTAGTTCCTTCTTTTTGTTGCTGCCTGCTAAGACTGCAATCGAGTGAAGCTTCATGAGCGCCGCCTCGACTTCCGGCAAGCTGAGGTCCTGAATACCGTCGCTGTATTGATCAACAGTATCTATCAGTTTCATCGCTAATTCTTTTACTATCTTCCCCCTTACGACGTACTTTTCTCCAGCCAATCTGCAGCTTTCTCCCCTGCTAATATGCTACTAAAAGCCTTTGTGAACCTATCGTATATAGCAGACATCGTTCCCTTTCCTGACATCTCACAAGAGTTATGAAGTTCTCTCAGTTTATTAATAGTGAAGCGTCGGCTTACCTTTGTCGCCTTTCGATGAGTTTGAGATTATTCGTCTATTGACGAAGACCATAGGTCAACCTAGGGCTCCTTTCTCCAAGATTGGTGATGACGTCAGCTTCTTTCCCTCGAGACCTGGGTACTTGGTCATAAAGAGCGATATGCTGGTGGGCAAAACAGATGTGCCTCGTGGGATGAAGCTTTGGCAGGCTGCAAGGAAGAGCATCGTCATGTGCGCTAGTGACTTCGCCGCGAAGGGCGTTAGTCCTACGGGCGTAACGATTTCTCTCGGCTTGCCCAGACATCTCAGTAAGAAGGATTTACTCCAGCTTGCCAGAGGGTTCCGGAGAGGGAAGGATGAGTATGAAATTGAGATACTAGGAGGAGACACCAACGAGGCAGGTGATCTCGTCATTGATTGCGCTATGGTTGGTTTCTCTGAGAAGATCGTGCAGAGGAGTGGGGCGAGCGTCGGAGATTTTGTCGTGACTTCAGGACGCTTCGGCTATTCAGCGTCAGGCATCAGCATAGCAGTCAAAGGGTTGAGAGCGGAAGCCGACTTCAAGAGGAGGGCTTTGGCCTCGGTCTTTATGCCTAGGGCGAGACTGGACTTTGGTCTTGGCCTGAAAGATTTCTTCTCAGCATCCATTGATTCCAGTGATGGCTTGGCTCTTTCCCTCTACGAGATTGCGGAGAAAAGTAAGGCAGGAATAGAGATTGAGAGACTGCCATCGGATGAGTCGGTTCATGACTTCTGCGTCGCAAACGGCATGAGTGTTGAGGACATGGTCCTCTACGGCGGTGAAGAGTATGAAATCGTCGCCACGATACCGAGCAAACGGCTGCGAGAAGCCCGTAGAAGAGCTAAAGAGCTTCACCTGGACCTGATCGTTCTCGGGAAAATCACCGATGATTCAGGAAAAGTGATTTTGAAGGAAGATTCAAGGTGGCGAGTCGTCGAAAGACGTGGCTGGGTTCATTTTCGATGACTATCTCGTATCGTTTCCGTTAACTCAGCGTCCTATATCAGCTCATTCTCATTTGGCATCTTGAGTGGGAACTGATGGGAAACTACTCTACTGGTCAAACTTGGGGCGCCCTAAGAAAGGCATGGAAGGCTTACAGAATCGCTAAGGTGCAGAACGATAACAGCAGAATGAGGGAGTACGCTACTCGTATCAGGACTCTGCAAGGCGAGCTTGGAGTCGTCAAGGCGACATTCCCTAATCTAGGGATAGGATAGGCGCCCACCCCCAATTTTTTCTAATCCAGCAGGTAAGGGACCTTTAGATACATACCTCGCTACATCGCGGGAATTGCTTTGAACCTGCGAGCATCGAAATAGGGATGATAGTATATCCGGGATTTGAACCCGCGATCTGCGGCTTTGGGACGACATTCCCGACCGCTTATATAATTGGGAGCTTATCTGGACGAATATGAGGCATGGCTAAGACCCGACAAGCAGAATACGAGCGACTAAACGGAAAATACCTTAGAGAAGGTAACGAACTCTTAACTAAAGGGGACGATGCCCAAGCGTCAGAGAAGTTTTGGGGGGCCGCAGCGGAGATCATCAAAGCGGTGGCTGCAAGAAGGGGAGTAGCTCTAGGAAGTCACCGAAGCTTAGGGGAATTCGTAGAAAAGCTCCATAAAGAGCATCCTGAGTGGAACCTAATGCGGGCTTTCAACGCCGCCAACAGCCTGCACATGAATTTCTACGAGGACTGGCTTCCTCCAGGTATCGTCAGGGATGGGGCGGAGGCTGTGCACGAACTCGTTGAGAAGCTGAGAACCTTCTTACGCTAACTTAGTCTACCCACCGCAGATATTGTGAATTGCTGCCTACATTTTCTGGGGCATGCCAAGGTGAAATATATAACCCGCTAGCCTCATTAGCACGGGTCTATTCGCAAGCGTTATTCACTTCACGTATTCAAAGTAGTAGTTCAGCGGGCCCGGCGGGACTATAGCTTGACTAGGTCCAATATTGTGATTCTGATCATCCGCATCTAGAAGACAACTACAGAGTGGTTCTTTCTCGATATGGTCCAACTCATTTTAAATAATCCTCGCCACAGTCAAAAATTCGTGAGTTTCAAAAAGACCGGGTATTGGACTCCAAGTCTTTGGCGGGATAAGAAGGAAGCATGGGAAGAACCGTTCCCTGGTGTTCACCGTAGAGTACTAGCGAATTCTCAAACTGCAACACTCGGCTTGTTTAGATTTGAGGGAGGTGCGGTTGTCGCGAAACACGCCCACCCTCACGCTCAGTACGGAGTCTGTCTCGAGGGCCGAGGCAAATTCACTATCGGAGACCAGATTTGGGAAATCAAGGAAGGAGACAGCTGGTACATTCCTCCCAGCGTGAGTCACGAATTTCGCAACGGTCCGAAGAAGCCAAGCGTGCTCATTGAAGTTTTCACGCCTCAGCGTGAAGAGTATCCGCCTGACGTAACTTGAGCATTCGAATGGACTCAACATGCCCGTTAATCCCCGCCTGGTGTAGGTGTTAGACGGGCCCGGCGGGATTTGAACCCGCGATCTCCGGCTCTAGGTTAACTTTCCCCGCGTGGTTAGAGGGCCGACGCCTTATCCGTATTACCCACGCCTACCAGTTCTAGGCCACGGGCCCAACCAAGATCATGCTCTTCCTTAAGTTAAATCGTTTCTGCTGAGTAGTTTTCGTTTCTACTTCTTTGTGGGGGCCTGGGACGCTTCGATCCAGTCCTTTAGGACTTGTACGTTGTGAGCATGTTTTGTGCTTCTTTTTGGGTCGATTGCTAGCCCCAAACTCTTTCCTTTCTCTAAGCTCAGTCCCACTTCACCTAGTTCTGATTGGGAGAACCCCCTTCCTGTCCTTTCGATCCTTTCCACACCTCTCCTTGAGAAGACTTTTGCTTGTACTTTCAAGTTCCACACCTTGCTTGATCCTAGCTCATCCTTGAAGCTCTATCCCGCTCGAAGGATGAGGCGCATGTTGGGCAGCAGAAATAGTATTCTCGTCCTTCGAAATTTTTCTTTATCATTTCACCCGCAATCTGGTTCCCGTCGTAATTGCAGAATAGCTTCACTCCGAATCCTGGTCTCAATGTCGGTCCGAACTGTTCCTTCACCGTTTCGACAACGAAGCTGCTGGAAGATCCCTCGACTCCCCCAATTTGTGGCAGCTTGTGAAGTATGAACTCTTGCATTGCTGCCATGTCAGGCATGTAAACCTTGAGTATTACGTCATGCTGCCCCGTTGTGATGTAGGCTTCACTCACCTCCACCATCGAACTCACGGCGTCGGCTAGGGTCTTCAGATCGGAAAGTTTGGCTTTTAGCGTGATGAAGGCTGTTACTCCCCCTACCAGTTTATGTGCATCCAACGCAGTCGTGAACTTTCTAATTACGCCCATTTGGACGAGTCTCTGAATCCTTGATCGAGCGGTAGGGATGCTAACGTCGGCAGCCTTAGCCAAATTCTTTAGGGGAGCCCTTCCATCTTCCTGGAGCTCCTTAAGGATTCTGAAGTCAACCTCATCGAGTTCCATGCCAACCTGGGGCAGTTGGCTTTCCTAAAATCTTTCCCTTTTTAAAGCAGTTCGCCTTCAAGACACAAAAAGGGTAAAGGTTAGCTAAAGGAAATTATCTGATTCAGGATGCTAGACCGCAATCAGCCATCAGAACAGCAACAGGAAGGGATATACCTCTTATCGCCCTACAATCAGTCCGAGATGGTTAAGGATCCTGTTTGTGGCATGACGGTTGACGAAAAAACAACCAAATTCAAGTCGGAATACCAGGGTAGAGCATTCTACTTCTGCTCCTCGTCATGCAAGACGAGTTTTGATGCCAATCCTCAAAAGTTTGCTCGTATGTGACTTCCTGACACACATCTAGGCAGGTTTTCAGATGGCAAAGGATCCAGTTTGCGGGATGTATGTTGATGAGAGTAGCGCAGAGCTTAAGACCAAAGTAAGAGACACGGAGTACTTCTTTTGCAGTGAGACTTGCCTCAGGGAGTTTGTCGCTCCCGAGATGGAGCTGAGGCGTCTAAAGATACTTGTAGTGGTAGGTGCAGTATTAGCGGCTCCTGTAACTTTCTTCACGTACTTTGATGTGTTTCCAACTGTGGTTGAGAGATACCTCATGTTCGCTCTGGCTACGCCGATACAATTCATTGTTGGCTGGAGATTCTACAGGGGTACATACGATGCTCTAAAGAACAGGTCGCCGAACATGGATCTGCTGATTGCACTCGGTACGACGGCAGCATGGGCGTACAGCACAATCGTAGTATTCTTTCCTAACGTGTTTCCAGTTACCGAGGTCT
>JAHFOH010000194.1 GCA_023266955.1 Nitrososphaerota archaeon | reverse complement strand
TGCCTCGTAATCACTAAGACCGAATCCCTCGAGGGTAGAGGCGAGCCCACTTTTCTCCGAGACCATGTCACTGCGACCGGATTAACCGCGGTGACTGGTTCGTCAGCTACATCGTCGATAAAAAACGAGGTCTAGAAGATTCCACCTGAAACTAAAATGAGCTCGTTCACTTCGAAGTGGAGCAAATCGCCAAACGAAGGTTTTGGCGATAGAGTCAAAGACGCAGTCAGGCCCGCAGGTCCACTGAAGCCAAGGATAGAGCAGGCGATTAGGCAGATACACCTACAGGTTGCTAAACTCGACGCGACTTCTGGAAAACTCAAAGATCGTGATGCTACAATCTTTAGCAAAGTTGTCTCCGCTATTCAGAAACACGACATGTCTCATGCATCGGTGTTCGCCAACGAATTAGCAGAGATTCGAAAGATGAATAAGATGGTAACGCAAGCTAGGTTAGCACTCGAACAGATCGTCCTCAGACTCAACACCGTGCAAGAGCTGGGTGACATCGTAGTCACTCTGACACCCGCAATGGCTGTCATAAGAAGCGTCAAATCCGGCCTCGTGAGTGTACTACCAGAAGCAGAGCATGAGATCGGCGAGATCAGCGGTCTGCTCAGCAGCATTCTCGTCGACGCAGGTCAACTGGGTGGATACACGCTGAACTTCGAGGCTGCTAATGAAGAATCGGAAAAGATTCTCGGAGAAGCATCTGCAGTCGCCGAACAGAGAATGAAGGAGAAATTCCCAGAGCTTCCAGTCACTGCATCTGAACCCACCGCTTCAGAGACTGGCTTCGGCTAGAGACTCTCGTAAGGAGGAAAAAGTACCGGTTCGTGACGCAAGCACGAATCGGGAAACCTCCATTTTTTGCTTAGAGCATAAAATTGCCAGTTTCACTCTATAGTTGACAAGTCTAGACTTATCGCCTTATCGAAAATTGGGTTGACGTGCGAACAATCCAAGGTAAAGTATGGTTTCGCTGCGTTTTGCTAAGTTTTTTCAAGGGGATTCCAACGCTTCGCTAAAGGATAAACTGAGTTTCGCAGCGAAACGGATTGAACTGCATCGCAGGGAGCTTGAAAGTATCAGAAGTAGGCTGGAATTTAGAAGGCAGTCTCTCTTCGAAACGACGGTTAAAGCCCTCGAGCATAGGGATGAGTCGCGGGCTACTGTTTACGCGAACGAGCACGCGGAGATGAAGAAAGTTATGAAAGTAGTCACAATGAGCGAACTTGCCCTTACACAAATCATCGTCAGGCTCGAGAGTATAAGAGACGTGGGCGATGTCATCTATCACATCAGTCAGGCCTTCAAGATCATCAAAAAAGTTAGCAAGACCGTTTCTGGATTGGTTCCAGCTCTGGAAACTGCTTCCCAAGACGTAAATGCCTCCTTGACTGAAACCCTAGTTGAACTAGGCAACCTCTCGCCTAACATCTCCATTACGCCTCAAACAGAGGGGGCAGAGGAGTTAATTGAAAAGGCCAAGAAATATGCGGAGGAGAAAGCTGCTGAACTGAGCGAAGAGCTTCCTACGTCAATTCTCAGCGCGAGCGGAGAAACTATTCTCGAGAAGACGAAGAATTTTGCTCTCTTAGCGACTGGAGATGATTATGAAGAAGAATTCCCTCCTGAACTTCTTTCAAGACCGAGGCCGAAGGACTTTATTGAGAACGTGTACCACTATATCACCGACCACGACGGGGACATGAACGTCCTACAAGCATCCGCTGCTCTTCAGCTGCCAGTCGACGACGTAGAACAGGCGATCCTCAAACTCGTAAGCGAAGGAAGAATCAAGCTCGGAAAGACTGGAGGAAGGTAAACCTAATGAGTGAATCAGCAGCTAAGGAACTGGAGGATTCTGCAACCCGCTATGCCCGAGAGGCTATTCGTCAAGATTCACAGGGTGCCAGGGGTCTTGCCATTCAACATTACCAAAGATCAATATCGACTCTAATCAAACTAGCACAACTATACCCGGACTATAAGTTAAACAGGCTTTACCTCGACAGAGCAATGGCCTACCAAGAGAGGATCAAAGCACTCCAATTCGCACACGGCCTTCTCCCTAACGATAGCGAACAAGAATCATCAGGCCTCAATTCACCTGAATCGATGGAATCATCAGCAAGAGCGTCTCAAACTAATGCGCCGCAAGTTGTTCAGTCACTGAAAGCTTCGTACAGCGAACTCGTATTGAAGGAGAAGCCCCAGATAGACTGGGAAGAAGTCATAGGATTAGATGATGCAAAGAAGGCCCTTAGGGAGTCTATTGTCTTTTCGACCCAGCGTCCGGATCTTTACCCCCTAGGTTGGCCTCGAGGGATCTTACTCTACGGACCGCCGGGATGTGGCAAAACAATGCTGGCTGCAGCGACCGCATCGGATATTGACAGCTATTTCATGACAGTTGATGCCGCCTCAGTGATGTCGAAATGGTTGGGTGAAGGGGAGAAGAACGTAGCAAAGCTCTTCAACTCGGGAAGAAAGATGTTGGAGAAAGACGGAAGCTCTGTAATAATTTTCATGGATGAGTTAGATTCTCTGTTAGGCTCAAGAACGCAGGAGGTTGGTGGAGAAGTAAGGGTTAGAAACCAGTTCCTGAAGGAGATGGATGGCATCAGTGACAAAGGGAAGAATCTGAGACTCTATGTGATTGGGGCGACGAACAAACCATGGTCACTGGACTGGCCATTTCTGCGAAGATTCCAAAAGAGAATCTATGTCCCCCTTCCTGACTTCACCTCCCGAATGAATATGCTTCGACTCTACACTGCTCCGCTGAGACTTGAGCATAACATAAAGCTTGAGGATGTCGCGCGGGTGATGGAGGGCTACTCTGGAAGCGACGTGCGTGACATATGCCAAGGTGTTCAACTTCGCGTCGTTTCAGAGCTTTTTGAAAGTGGAAACGCGTTGGATAAGACTTCACAGCCTCGCGAAATCACATTAGAAGATTTCAAGGAGGTTCTCAAGTCAAGGAGGCCCTCCGTCTCCCCAGACATGCTTAGGGCCTATGTTGCATGGAGTGAAAACTTCAAAGCCCTCTAGGGCCTCAGCCTATATCTATCCCTAGGATAAAGAAGGACATCACGAATAT
>JAHFOH010000193.1:1942-3125 GCA_023266955.1 Nitrososphaerota archaeon | reverse complement strand
GAATGCGGCTGCATCATCGGAGAAATCACGGATGGTTCACGCCAGTGGCTAGTAGTATGTGCAACTCATCGGAATGAACGAACTCCTGGAGAATCAGCTCCATAACCACAGAGACTGGAAAAATCGTTGTTAGTAGGCTTAATAACACCACTACGGAGCAGGAAAACCACCTGGGGAATGGACTGCACGAAAGCTCCACTCTAGGATAGTAGCAAAACTGATTGCATACAGCACTGACACCCCGGAGCGATCATCATCGCACCTTTACAAGCTTATGTGATGCAATGCTTAAATTATAATGTATTATAATCGCCTACTACATGGCATTACAGGCAAAAGTTAGAAAAATCGGAACTGGTTACGGGATATTAATTCCGAAGAAGAAGCTGGAGGAAATCGGTGCGGAAGCTGGGGACCTGATAATCATGAAGAGAATAGAGAAGCCCGTCGAAGAAATAAGGGGAATTCTCAAGGGCTCGAGGTTCAAGTTTGTGAGAGAGCTCAAAGATCGCGATGTAGATGCCGCGTTCAAACGACGTAATAGTTTTTGACACCTACGCCTGGGTAGAGTATGCCCTCGACACTCGAAGAGCTGTGACCGTGGCCAGACTTCTTGACAGCGCCTCAGAAGCGCTCACGCCAGCTACAGTGATAGCGGAACTGAAAGATTCAATGCTCAGGCAGAATGTCCCAAAAGGTGCGATAGTCCGCATAATAGCGTTCATCAAGAGTCGAACCACCATCGTGAACATTGATTCTCAGATAGCGGAAGATGCTGGTGGAATAAACTTCCGTAACAAGAAGATAATCAAACAGTGGGGCATGCTGGACTCACTGGTCTACGCGGTCGCGACAGTCAGACATGGTAAAGTGCTCACGGGCGATCCGGACTTCAAAGGATTAAAGAATGTCATCTACATTGGCGACCAGCCTTACAGGCGACCTAAATAGCAACAGATAAGGAATCGAAATTACTTCAAGTAATTGAATGGTTGACGAGCCTCCGCTAGATGTCTTTGAGAGCATAAAATGCCCCGCTTGCAATCACATACTGAAGGTAGCTAAGAGCAGGACTCTGAAGACGAGGAGGGAGACTCGCATCATGATGAAGTGTGAAAATTGCGGAGCAAAATTCAGACTCCGTTGGGAGAGACTTATACAGCATTCATGAGAGAATCAGATG
>JAHFOH010000193.1:0-1842 GCA_023266955.1 Nitrososphaerota archaeon | reverse complement strand
CTACTTCTTCTTTGGAGGCCCGAACGTTTTGACGTCTTGCGCTGTCCGCATGACACGCGACTTCCCTGATCTCGTCATGTCCCAAAAATCCCAACCCTTGGCAGTCCATTCTTCCATGGCCTTTGAGGTGCGTGCTTTGTCGAAAGCTGCCCAGTCAGGCGCCATAAACCAATCCTCGCAGTCATACTCTCCAAGGCCGAAAATAGGAAAGTACGTGTTGAGATACTTGAAGCCAGTCTCCTTTTCGTATTTCTTTGCGATCCGGCGATATTCAGGTGAGTTTAGCCATTTTTGATATTCGACGGACTTCTCGGGTTTTATGAAGTAGCTGGTTACGTAGTAAACTGGCATTCTAACCGTCCCCGCGTGCTCCTTGCTTCATTATTTAACAATTACCCATTAGTCAGGCGTAGATTCGCTAGCATACACGCAGAAAAATCAGAAGGACGGAGTGATTTGCGAAGCATAGATCCGCAACTGATTTTGATAATCATCAACCGGATGCAATATCAAAATGCTCGCACCAGCATCTGCGTATCGTTGAATCTTGTCTATGCAATCATCCACCAGGCCGTAAACACAGGTATTCGAGATGTCTGAAACTCTAGGACCGTAGAAGGATGTCATCCATTTCCTCATGACAGCCTCTGCCCATTCTGGATCAGGGTCTACGTGTATGTACAATCTCTTTGCGATCACAAAATCCGAGGATTTGCCCAGTTCCCGGATGAAAGTGGTTACCTTCTTGGAGCCGTCCGCAAAGTCTTCGAATGTGCTTGCCCCAGAACCAATCCATCCGTCAGCATGTTTAACAGCCCTCTTCAAAGCATTATCAGCCCTTGCGCCTATCCAAACGGGAAGGTACCCCTGAATAGGTTTGGGCTTCATGGAAACCTCGTTTAGAGTCCAAAATTTGCCTGTGTAGCTGACCTTTTCCCCCGTCCAAAGCTGTCTCATTATCTTGAGGCTCTCCGAGAACCGAGCCGCCCTTTCAGCAAGTTTGATCCCTACAGCTTCAAATTCAGTTTGCCCCCCTCCTAGACCCATGCCGAGGATTAAACGACCTGAAGAAAGATTATCCATTGTTGCAATTGTCTTTGCGAAGAGAACAGGGTTCCGAAGGGGTGTCATGACTATTGCTGTTCCCAACCTAATCTCCCTAGTCACCGCGCTAGCGAACGTCAGAAGCGACAATGGGTCTAGGACACTTACAGCGTGATGAAGGATCCTTTCTAGGACCCACAAAGAGTGGAAGCCGTAAGTCTCCGCATGTTTCGCAAATTCCACGACCTCATTTCCAGTTGGAGGGGCTTCGACAGATGCTTGAGGTAGGTTCACTCCAAATAGGACTCTATTCTTCAACGACTTCCACTCCGAAGAGGAAGGTGTACTTAATGATAAGTGGTAAGCCGGTGTCAGAAAAACCTGGTGGATCAAAATGTGGGCAATAATTCAGTTAATAGCATTCTAGTCGTCTCCTCTATTAGAGAGCCGATGAACGGAACATTCGACGCAATAGTAGTAGGGGGAGGACACAACGGTCTTGTTGCAGCAGCCTACTTGGCGAAGGAGGGGCTGAAGGTTCTTGTCGTGGAGAAGAGACCCATTCTAGGAGGAGCTTGCATTACCGAAGAACTTTGGCCCGGCTTTAGGTTTAGTCGTCTGGCATACGCTTACAGCCTTTTCCGGGAGGAAATTGTAAAGGATCTTCAGTTAAGGAAGTGGGGACTCGAGTTAGACATCCATGAGCCTTTTCTTTCATCCCGTTTCCTGACGGCAAATATCTCTTCCTTTGGAATGATCAGTCGAAAACAGTCAGAGAGATCGAGAGATTTTCGAAGC
>JAHFOH010000192.1 GCA_023266955.1 Nitrososphaerota archaeon | reverse complement strand
AACATCGAGGATCTTGAGAAAGTCAAAGAAACATTGCGAGGGTCAGATGTCGTGTTTCACTTGGGAGGAAAATCTCGTGCAGCAGGCTCGATAGAGAATCCCAAAGAAGTCTTTAAAACCAATGTTCTTGGAACGTACAATGTCTTTGAAGCTTGTCGTGGCACACCAGCGAGGATAATCTTCGCGTCATCATGGGTTGTGTATAGCAAGGATCATATAGGTTTCGGCGTCAGGTCTAGCGAAGAAGACACATTGGGACCAACAACTCCATATGGATTATCAAAGTTAATTGGTGAAGAATACGGAAAACTCTACAACCGCTTGTACGACCAAGACATTATCTCTCTAAGACTTTCTAATGTCTATGGCCCGGGCGATAAAGATCGTGTCATACCGACGATGACTGCGAGAGCCATGAAAGGCGAGCCGATAAGAGTTGATGGCGATCCGCGTTACGTGAACTTCATTTACGTTGACGATGTTGTCGACACGCTAGTTTCGATCGCTAAATCTGGAATTGTGAAAAGTAGGGTATACAATATCGGCACCGCAGAAAGCGTGAACCTCAAAGATCTGGCAAACATGATAATAAGAAAGTGCGAGTCATCTTCATCGATCCAAATGGAGTCAATGCCACCTTACGAGTACGAGTATTACTGCCCAAGCATCTATCTAGCCCGAGATGAGTTAGGGTTTATGCCAAAAGTGAGCTTGGAAAAGGGCTTACAGCAATACCTGGACTCAGTCCCTGATCGTATGAGGGTGCATAGTCATTCCTGAGTGCAGAGTTTGTAAGAGTGAAGATTTGCATGAATTTCTATCCTTAGGTCCTACCCCACTAGCGAACAGTTTCTTGAAAGAAAACCAACTGAATTCTCCCGAGGCCGTGTATCCTCTCGATGTTTACTTTTGTAAGCATTGCGAGCTCGTTCAGTTGGTGGACGTCGTCCCGCCAGAAATTCTCTTCAAAAATTACATCTACGTTTCTGGTACATCAAATACCATGCGAAGCCATTTTACGGGGCTTGCGGGAGAAGTATTTGGAAAGTCTAAACTTTCCGTCGACTCCTTAGTAGTAGACATAGGAAGCAACGATGGGACTTTACTAAAGAGCTTCAGAGCATTCAAGGTCAAAACTTTGGGAGTGGAGCCCGCATCTAATTTAGCTAAACTGGCTGAGGACGAAGGTATCGAAACCGTAAACGATTTCTTCAACGAAAAAACTGCTTTGGAGATTATGCAAAATAAGGGCAAGGCGAATGCCGTTATGGCGACCAATGTTTTTGCCCACATCCAAAATTTAGATGAATTCCTTCGTGGTATTGACATCCTTTTGGACGATGGTGGCGTGTTCGTAATCGAGATTCCGTACTTGTTGGATCTGCTCGAAAAAATGTTATTCGACACTATCTACCATGAACATCTCTCTTACTTCGCTGTCTCGCCCCTTGTAACTCTCTTCAAAAGATTCGACATGGAGATGTTTGATGTCAAAAGAATAAGTGTTCACGGGGGCTCAATTCGCGTTTATGTTAGAAAGTCTCCTTCCTCGTCATCAGAGTCAGTGGCGAAACTGGTCCAACTCGAGAGACATCTTCACCTAGACTCGCTCCCCACGTATCTGAGCTTCGCTACTGAAGTTGCTCGGATCAGGGCAAAATTAGTCAGGTTGCTAAAGCACATAAAGGCTAAAAGAAAGAGAATCGCCGGATACGGAGCTCCCGCAAAGGGAAATACATTGCTAAACTATTGCAGATTAGGTACGGATACTCTTGACTATATTGTCGATGAAAATCCGTACAAACAGGGACTGTATACACCGGGTATGCGCATCCCCGTGTTCCCCACTAAAAAAATTGGCGACGATAGGCCTGATTACGTATTGCTTCTTGCATGGAATTACTCAGACGAAATTCTGCAGAGGGAACAGAAGTACAGAGAACGTGGTGGTAAATTTATTTTGCCTATACCTGATCCTCAGATTGTCTAGATCTACTGGAGGCTGAAATGCGCAATATCGTCCTGTCCTGTCTCGTTCAAGCCTAGCTGAAAGAAGAGAACCGTTCCTCATTCGAAACAGTCAGCTGGATCAGTCAAGCTCAGGTCCTTCAGAAGAGTGAAAATCCTCTGCCTTAGTCCGTTAGGCGGTACGCCTACTTTCATCAATAGGACATTGCCTCTCCTCCACAGTTTGGGAAACAGTGACTATCAGGTTGACTTCTTTCTCCCTGGTCTCGTTCAGACTCTTCAATCGTCAAGCACCACATACGACAAATTACTGATTTCCTCGAAAACCCTTGTGAAGAAGAGCGGGTTTTTGCAAGCATTGAAAAAAAGATTCAGGGGTTTTGCTCAAGCGAGTTTCGGAAGATTGCTATTCCCGGTAGCGGGCGAGGACGAGATTTTCGTCGTCGTAAACTGTTTAGCGCGTTCCTCTTTCAAAGAGAAAAATTACGATCTCATCTATGTATCAAAGCCTTGGCTAAGGAGTGCTGGGTTGGGTCTATGGCTTGGGAGGAAGTGGAAAATTCCAGTAATCTTAGATCTGGATGACTACGACATAACTCCAGACAGCTATTTACTCAGACGCTTTCGCGGAGTCATAGTCGCATCACGCGAACTCCTCAATCTCTTCAAAAGGTATAACCCACTATACATTCCCAACTCTACGGATCTCGAATTCTTCGACCCCTCAAAGTTTCAGCCTCGTAAGCCTAGACCTTTTACCATCATATGGTCTGGGATCATGTATGAGTACTTGAAATTGGAGAATGTGCTAATGGCGCTCAAACAAATGAGGGAGAATGCTCGGTTGGTTTTCTCCGGCGAAGGCCCCAAGAAGACGACGTTAATTCGCGTGGCAAGATTGCTCCAGATTGAACATAAAGTCAATTTTCAAAGCTGGGCAAGTCGCTCCATCGTTCCCGACCGGCTAGCGAACGCCGACGCAGGGATCGTTTACGCTTCGGAAACGCTTTACGAGAGTTGCAAGTGCCCAGGTAAACTCTTTGAATACATGGCGATGAAGCTACCCATTGTGGCTACAAACGTGGGAGAGGTAGGTAGAACAATTAGGGAGGCTGATTGCGGGATTGTCGTGCCTCCAAACGATCCTCAAGCCTTTGCCGCAGCGTTAGATTACTTGGTGCAAAATCCACAGTTGAGAATAAAAATGGGTGAGA
>JAHFOH010000191.1 GCA_023266955.1 Nitrososphaerota archaeon | reverse complement strand
TGTTTGAGAACTTGAATGATTTCCAAGCCTCAACTTCAGTGTTTTCGTATAAGCGAAAGTTGCGATACAGCAAGAGACCTCCGAGAACTATTGCAGCAGTCAAGAATAATTTTCCAAAAGCCCCTAGAAAATAGCCTGCTACGGATGCGACAATTAGACCTAGAGTGTTGAGTATCAGGTAGCCGATAGCTTTCTTTTCGCCTACTACGACTGGCAGCATAGGCACCTCGGCATTAGCGTAATCCTTCTTTGCTCGAAGTGCTAAACTCCAGAAGTGAGTTGGCGTCCATAGGAAGATTATCAGGGCCATGAGCCAAGGTGTTAATTGCGTCCAACCCGCAATCGAAGACCACCCTGCTAAAGCAGCGCAACTACCTGCGAATCCTCCAAGAACTATGTTCCATGTGCTCCTCCGCTTCAACCAAAGAGTATACACGCCTACGTAGAATAATACACCCAAACCAATGAAGAAGGCTGCGGACAAATTCAGCGTGAAATAAGCAGCCACAACCGAAGCCACAGCCATTATAGCGCCTAGGGCCAACACCTTGTACGCTGGTTGAATTCTGCCCGTTGGTAGAGGTCTGTACTTCGTGCGCCCCATCCTGGAATCAAGGTCTCGGTCAAAGTAGTTGTTCATAGCACTGGCTCCCGCCGATGCAACAGAACCGGTAACGAGCAGTGCAGCAATAGTAAGTAGCGACGGTATTGCTTTAGCTGCCACGAGGAGAGCGGAGAATGCCACCAAATCCAGTAGAATCGCAATTCTAGGCTTGAAGAGACTGATGTAATCAGACGTGCTCGTGAGAAGAGCCATTCCTTCGGGCTTCGTCCGAGCTGGAGTTTATACCTTTATCCCAGCAAACACGGTCAAGGTCAAATTAGATTCTGCGTGTCCGTGCTGTTGCTCATTAGTTCTTGAGTAGAAGCACACGTCTGTAGCGGATTAATTCAGGCCTTACTTTGATTGAAAGCTGTAAGCTTTTACGCTTCCACTATGAATTCGCCATACATGTTTAGTTCCACGTGCTTCTTAGGAGAGGTACCATCATCTGAAAAACAGGCGTAGAAGTATTTTCCAGGCTTATCGGCCACGAAGGTTATGCTTCCACTCTGGCCTGGATCAATTAGGTGTATGTGTGCGTTGAAGACAGCCGCCTCGATCGTCAAGCTTGATGTGATTACTAATTCATGCTTTAAACCGCCCTGATTCCTTAAATTGATCTGCACTGTTTCACCTACCTTCACTGTGATTGTTGGACCAGGTCCCTGGAACCCGTCAAAGCCGAAATCACGTGCCGTGATATTGAAGACCTTTGCCGCAGGCTGAGTAGTCGTGGTTGTGGTGGTAGTAGTGGTAGTCCCGGTGGTAGTGAGAAAGAGAGCTGCAACGCCTCCGGCAATAACCACAACCACAACGATGATTATGATCGTAACTGTTCTGCTAATCGCCAAGTTATCATCTCGATTATTCAAAATTGTAACCTTAAAACTTTGCCTGCTGGTGAATACGTTTTGAATGACTCTACTTCGTGTCCTAGCATACGGTTCTGCTGTTTCAACTTACGTCTTGATCCTTATAGGTGGGTACGTAACTTTTAGTGGCTCTGGCTTAGCCTGTCCCGACTGGCCCCTATGTCACGGTCAAATTGTTCCACCACTATACGGTCCCGTTCTGATTGAATACAGCCATAGGTTGTTCACTCTTGTTGTGTCAACGTTCATCTCCGCCACGACGCTGCTGGCCTGGATCAGGTACAGGAGAGCAAGGGGGATACTTGCGTTTTCGACAGCAAGCTTCATTCTTCTCGTAGCGCAAATACTTCTCGGCATGGTCACCGTCAGGACGGAACTTAATCCCGTTTTCAGTACTGCACATCTAGCTCTTGCTACAGGTTTATTCGGAGTTGTCTTGCTTACCGCTGTTAGGGTCCATAATATGCCCTCTGGGGCGCAACCTCATTAGTCCCTAGGTATTCCGTCATAATACTTAATATGGGAAAGCCAACGAAGAAATTTAGGAGCGCCGGATAGATGGCGGTTTCCAATACGGCAGAACTCTTCTCATCACTCTTCACCCTGTTCCTATATCTTGCCATAATTGTTGGAGCTGTAGTATTCGGCTTCATGCTCTACTTTATCATACGATACAGAGAGAAGGATCCATCAGCTCCAGAGCCTGAAGACGCACCGACGCTAGGCAAGATACCGGCTCAGCGAGGGAAGCGCAAGGGCATATTGATCTCGGTAAGCCTCTCGACTATTATCCTCATTTTCCTTGTAATCGGAGTTCCCGGGGTTGTTGTTGGAACATTTGAGGCGATAAATAGAATAGCGAATCCACCGGAACAAGGAACTCTTCGAGTAAATGTCATAGGCCAGCAGTGGTTCTGGACGTTCGTATACCCAAATGGTTACGTAGACTCCGTTCTCAGAGTGCCGGTGGGAGAGGTGGTGATATTAGCCGTTACGAGTCAAGATGTCTTCCACAACTTCGGCATAATCGACTTCAAAATAAAGACGGATGCAATACCTGGAAGGACAAACAGAATTTGGTTCAATGCCACTGAGCCAGGAGAATACACCATTCAATGCTTCGAATTTTGCGGTGTAGGCCACTTCAATATGAGGACTCAGCTCATAGTTATGCAACCGCAAGAGTTTCGGGACTGGTACTCGAGTGTGCAGGTGAAAAAATGACAGAAGAACCGTTACCTCCAGTTTGGTCGATTAGGAGATGGCTGTTCAGCACTAATCACAAGGACATAGGCATTCTGTATCTTGTAACCTCTCTGTACTTCTTAGTGGTCGGAGGAGTGCTCGCGCTGCTTATGAGGATCCAATTGTTTGCCCCCAACAACAACTTCCTTACGCCTGACAAGTACAATCAGGCAGTTACTGTCCATGGGCTCCTCATGATCCTCTGGTTCCTCTCTCCCTTTGCATTTGGATTCGCTAACTACTTTGTGCCGCTTCAGATAGGAGCTAAGGACCTTGCCTTCCCCAGAATAAACTCCATGAGCTACTGGTTCTACCTCTTCAGTGGCGTTGCCATGATAGTCAGCTTCTTCTTCCCCGGAGGCGCACCGGACGTGGGCTGGACGTTCTACTCTCCTCTGACGTCATCAGGTCAGGACCTGATCAGGTCCGGTACTACGTTCGGCCCATCGATTGGACTAAATCTAGGGGCTATCGCATTG